>JAYTTC010000809.1:0-11649 GCA_043745255.1 Verrucomicrobiales bacterium | reverse complement strand
CGCTGCCAAATAGGGAACTCGTCATCTTTGAGCTCTATGTGCTTAAGGCGATAGCCTATCCAGCGTTTACCCAAGGATGCAGCGCTCCTGCGATCCAGAAGATAAAGGCAACTAAGCAATCCAGGACCTACGAAGAGACCAAAGCAATTGCCTTCATGCCCGAGCTATCTCGCGTCGGCGAAAGGTGTGGACTAGGCTGGCTCTCGGATGACTCTTTTTGTTCAGCAGAAATCTTACAAGCCCCCTTCTAGTCGTGACAAGTATCTCGATCTTTCACAGAGTCTGGGTGTTCCGATGGAAGAGAGAACTACATCCAGAGCCTTTCGGAGGAGGTTATCCCTGCGGCGAGACCGAGTTCAACCGGGCTCAAGCTTTCTGGCTTTACCCGGCACGGAAAAGTGGTGTTCGTTTCAGTTATCCGAGACCCACCCGCCTGCCAACTCATGAGCGCCGCCGCTTCACTGACCCTCGGCGGCATCGTCCGGGTTCGCACCCGGCACTGGGTGGTCCAGGATGTTGCGCCCACTCCAGGGGGGACCACTGTTTCACTCGCGTGTGCGGATGAGGATGCCCAGGGCGAGGAGCTCGACGTCGTTTGGGAGGCTGAACTCGATCGGAAGATCGTCGACCAGGAGGGGTGGAAGGAGATCGGACGAAAGGGATTCGACCTCCCCCGGCATTTTGCGGCGTACATAAACACCGCGCGGTGGAGCTTCGTAACCGCGACCGATGCCCGTTTGTTCCAATCCCCCTTTCGAGCGGGCATCCGGATCGATCCGTATCAGCTCGAGCCGCTGCACAAGGCACTTCAGTTGCCGCGCGTCAACCTCTTCATCGCCGATGACGTCGGCCTCGGGAAAACGATCGAGGCGGGATTGATCGCCTCGGAGCTCCTGTTGCGACGCAGGATCCAGGAGATAGTGGTCGCCTGTCCCCCTTCGATGCTCCTGCAGTGGCGGGACGAACTCGAGAATCGCTTCGGCCTTACCTTCGAAATCTTCGACCGTGATTACGTGGAGCGGATACGCCGCGAGCGGGGATACAGCGTCAATCCCTGGACCACCTTCCCCCGGTTTCTGATTTCCCACAAACTGCTCATCGACGAGACCTATGTCAGCCCCATGCGCGTGTGGTTGGACAATCTGCGGCCCGGCTCCCTGCTGATCCTCGACGAAGCCCATCATGCCGCGCCTTCCAGCGGATCGAAATACGCCATCGACTCCCAGATCACCCGCGCAGTTCGCGATCTCGCCGGCCGCTTCGAGCATCGTCTCTTCCTTTCCGCCACGCCGCACAACGGCCATAGCAACAGCTTCTCGTCGCTCCTCGCCATCCTCGACCGGGAGCGGTTCATCCCGGGCATCAAGGTGCTCGCCAGTAATCTGGATGCGGTGATGGTGCGACGGCTCAAGGATGATCTGCGATCGATTGGTGTCCCCGGGTTCCCGGAGCGGAAGGTCGAAGCCATCGAGCTCCCCAAGGCTCTCGGTCAGGTTGAGTTTCCCGAGGATACGCCCGAACTGCTGCTCGCCCGCCTACTCGACCAGTATCGGACCGTCCGGCTGGAGCGCATGGCCGGCCACCCCCGCAAAGCCTGCAATCAGTTCGAGTTGCTCCTCACCCAACTCCAGCAGCGCCTACTCTCCTCCATTGAAGCCTTCGCCCGCACCTTACGGGTCCACAAGAAAACCATGGAGCGGGTTTGGGCCAGGGAGGTCGCTGCCTCCGCATCGGAAGCAGCCGACGCCGAGAAGCTTCAGTCCGCTGATGCCGATGATGAACGCGGCCTTGTGGATGAGGCGGTCCTTGGTGAACTGCTGGACCGTGAAGCGGAGAAGGCGACTCTCGCCTCCGCCACCGTGGAGGGAGACCCCTCTGCCTTGGAGCGCCAGCTCCTTGAACAGATGTCCTCCGTTGCGGAACAATCCCGCCGCCTCCCCGATGCGCGCATTCGTTACCTGGTCCGCTGGATCAAAGAGCAGATGTGTTCGGGCGCAGCCCTGCCCGATGATGGGGGAGCACAGAAGGGCGCAGCCTGGACCGACCTTCGCCTGATCCTGTTTACCGAATGGGATGACACCAAGCGCTATCTCGAAGAGCAGCTCCGTGCTGCCATCGCCGGGACCGACCAGCATGAGGAGCGCATCAAGATCTTCCATGGGCCAACTCACTTGGAGACACGGGACGCCCTCAAGCAGACGTTCAACGC
Source organism: Verrucomicrobiales bacterium (assembly GCA_043745255.1). Lineage (GTDB taxonomy): Bacteria > Verrucomicrobiota > Verrucomicrobiia > Limisphaerales > UBA11320 > UBA11320. Next base: position 9,440 of record JAYTTC010000809.1, on the reverse strand, counting down.
CGCACCCTCCGAGCATCCCGTTCGCATCCTGATCTGCACGGATGCCGCCCGGGAGGGTCTCAACTTGCAGGCCCAGTGTTGGAATCTCTTCCACTTCGACGTGCCCTGGAATCCGGCCCGGTTGGAACAGCGCAACGGCCGTATCGATCGCAAGCTCCAGCCGCAGCCGGTGGTCTACTGTCGGTACTTCGTTTACACCCAACGTCCCGAGGATCGCGTCCTGCGCGTTCTGGCCCGGAAATCCGAAACCATCCGCGAAGAACTCGGCAGCTTCAATGACGTCCTCTCCCGCAAACTCAAGTACGGCATCCGCCGCGCTGGAGTCGACCAGCTCGAGCAGGAGATCGAGGCCTTCGACGACAAACAAGCCCACGCTGCCACGCAGGAGGAACTCGAAATCGTTCGCAAACGCCACGATGATCTCCGCGCCGAGATCGCTGCCCGCGAGCGTCAGTTGGAGCAATCCCAGCGCGCGATCGCCTTCAACCCCGACCTGATGCGCGACGCCCTCTCCTGTTCGCTGGAACTCCTAGGTTCCGAGGGAGTGCGCAGCCTGGGCGATGGACGGTATGCGCTGCCAGATCTCGAGACTCGTGCTGGAGGGGACCCTCGCTGGTCTTCCACGCTCGACACGCTCCGGGCCCTACCCAGGGACGGCAAGCGAAACTTTGAATGGCGGCGGAATGCCCCCATCCGCCCGCTCGTGTTTCAGCCACCGGCAGGACTCGACGAGACCGTGGTGCAGATGCATCTCTCGCATCGTCTCGTTCAACGCTTGCTCGGCCGCTTCAATGCCCAGGGCTTCGTGCTTCACGAGCTTTCCCGCGCCTGCCTCATTCAGTCCGAGGACCGCATTCCTCGCGTCGTCCTGCTCGGCCGGCTGGCCGTTTTCGGACCCCGGGCCTCGCGCCTGCACGAGGAACTGCTCACCGTCACGGCCCAGTGGGTGGATCCCAAGGGGCGAACCAAGCCCATTGCACCTTTTGCGCGGGACGCCGAGGCCAGGACCCTGGCCATGTTCGAAACCAGCCTCGCCGCCGCCGCCGGGGGGCAGACGGCATCCGAATCTGCACGCGACTCCCTCGCGGCCTGCATTCAGCAGGATGTCGCGGAGTTGCTCCCCCATCTTGCCTCCCGCGGTGCGGACTCCTTGGCGGATGCACAGAGAAAACTCACTGCCCGGGGTGATGGCGATGCCTCGGATCTCGTGAAGATTTTGGAGGCCCAGCGCAAACGCGTCCAAACCGAGCTCACCAAAGCCGCAGGAGACTCCTGGTTGCAGGCCGCGCTACCACTCGATGACGACGTTCGCAGGCAGGAGGAGCTCGAGCGCAAACAGCGCCGGGCGGACATGAAGTACTGGCAGGACTGGCTCGCCAACGTCGACGGCGACCTTCAGCGTGAGCCGGAACGCATCCGCGATTTCTATTCCGTCAAATCGCACCGTATCGAACCCCTCGGCGTTGTCTATCTCTGGCCCGCATGAGTTTCGATCCCCGTAAACAGGCCGTCGACGAGCACAAACGCTGGATGGGATACCTCCAGCCGGAAGGTGTCGTCGTCTCCGCCGTGGCGCTGGTGGACCACGGCGTCCAACTCGATGCCTCAACCTTCAACGACACTCAGGAGCGCTTTCTCACTGCGATCAGCCGGAATTCCGAGACCTCGGCCCCATTCATCCCACACTTTGCGCAGTTCGCCCGCGGCTTCCTCGGATGGCGCGACGATCTGCTCGATCTCTTCGCCGTAGAGGCGGAGGTGCCCGACGCCCTGCGCATCTCGACGGGCGAGTTTGGCGAACTCCTCCATCCCGATGCCGCTCTGCGTTTTCTTGCCCCCGCCGAACCCGCGCAGCCTTGGATGCTGCTCCTCCGCCAGTTGCCGCCCGGGACGAGCCTGGATGCAGTGCCCGACTCCCAACGGACCAGTGGCTGGGTCGCCTCCCCTGCACAGAAGTTTGAACGTCTGCTCCGTGGCGCGGGGATTCCCATCGGCATCCTCACCAATGGCGCGGAGGTCCGTCTTCTCTACGCGCCGCGCGGTGAGAACGTCGGTAGCCTGACTTTCCCGGTTCGGTTCATGACAGAGCTGCCCGGTCGGGCCGTGACCTCCGCGTTTGAGATGCTGCTCTCGCATCGCCGGCTCATCTCTGTGGCCGAGGCGTCGCGGCTGCCTGCCTTGCTTAAGAAAAGCCGGGAATATCAGAGCGCCGTCTCCACTCTTCTTTCCGAGCAGGTCCTACATTCCCTCTACGAACTGCTGCGCGGCTTTCAGGCGGCGGACCAGCAGGTCGGGGGCCGACTGCTCAGTGACGTGCTGGCCCGGGATCCCAATGAGGTCTATCACGGGCTGCTCAACATCCTTCTCCGACTGGTTTTCCTGCTCTTCGCCGAGGACCGCGGCGTTATGCCTGCGGGCCGGCTTTACCAGAACCATTACTCTGTCCACGGTCTCTTCGAACGTCTACGAGCGGCGAATGAGCGCTATCCGGACACCATGGACAGTCGCTTTGGTGCCTGGGCACAGTTGCTCACCCTTTTCCGCCTGGTCCATGCCGGCTGTAAGCATCCCGAACTGCGCACGCCCGCTCGCCAAGGGAATCTCTTCGACTTCGATCGTTTCCCCTACCTGGAGGGTCGCGCTTCCGCGCGCGCCAGCATCGAGGATGTCCAGCTTCCGCTCGTGAGCGACGGCACGCTCTTCCGCGTTCTCGAGAAGCTTCTCATTCTCGACGGAGAACGCCTGAGCTATCGCACACTGGACGTGGAAGAAGTCGGCTCGGTTTACCAGACCATCATGGGTTTCTGCGTCGAGATGTCTGTCGGCAACGCCATAGCTTTGAAAGGCAAACGCAAGAATGGGGGTGTGCCCGCCGCGCCGATTATCAATCTCGATCAGCTGCTGGCCATCGCCGCCAAGGACCGCGCCAAGTGGCTGAAAGAAAACGCGGACACCGACCTCAACGGAGAGGCGGAAAAGCAGATGAAGGCGGCCGCCTCGGTCATCGACCTGCTCGCCGCGCTGGACAAGCGCATTGACCGCCAATCCACTCCCATGCCGGTCCGACCGGGAGGATTGTATTTGCAACCCACCGATGAGCGCCGCCGCTCCGGGTCGCATTACACGCCGCGCAGTTTTACTCGGCCCATCGTCCAGAAAACTCTGGAACCGATCCTCACGCGCCTCGGGCGACATCCCAAGCCCGAGGAAATCCTGGCGCTCAAAATCTGCGATATCGCCGTCGGCTCGGCAGCCTTCCTGGTCGAGACCTGCCGGCAGCTGGCGGACGAGCTGATCGCTGGGTGGCATTTTCACAAATGCCTGCCCGTCCTGCCACCGGACGAAGACGAAGTCCTGCACGCCATGCGCCTCATCGCGCAACGCTGCCTCTACGGGGTGGACCGCAATCCGATGGCTGTGGATCTGGCCAAACTCTCCCTCTGGCTCGCGACTCTGGCGAAGGACCATCCCTTCACCTTTCTGGATCACGCCATCCGCTGCGGCGATTCGCTCGTCGGCCTCACCCGTCGGCAAATCGAGACCTTCACCTGGAAAACCGAGTTCACCACCGGCCAGCTCTGGGAACAGGAAGTCCGCAAACGCACTGCGGATGCTCTGCGCGAACGGCAGAACCTCCTCGGCCTCGGCGACGACTACGGTACGCCTCAGCTTAAGCGCGAGAAGCTGGAAAGGGTCGATGAACTCCTCGACCTCGTGCGCTTCATCGGCGATGCGGCCGTGGCCGCGTTCTTCGCGGCGGACAAAGACAAGGCCCGCGAAGCGAAGCGCCTGGAACTGGCCGACCGCATCTCCGCTTACCTGAACCAAGGCGACCTCAAACAACGCCCCACCGACGAAGTGAAAGCCCTGCGCGGCGGAAAATTCCCCGTCACGCCGTTCCACTGGGAAATTGAATTTCCGGAAGTTTTCGAGCGGGAGAATCCCGGCTTCGATGGCATCGTGGGGAATCCGCCGTTTGCAGGCCGCTCGACGCTTTATGAAGGAAGTCGGACTGGATACATCGAATGGCTTTGCGGGCTAAACAAGGAATCGCATGGCAACGCCGACCTCGTTGCTCACTTCTTTCGCCACGCTTTCAATTTACTTCGCCCGGATGGCTGCTTCGGTTTGATCGCGACAAATACAATCGGTCAAGGCGACACGCGTTCGACCGGGCTGCGTTGGATTTGCACTCACGGCGGCACAATATACGCCGCGCGAAAACGCCACAAGTGGCCCGGCCAAGCGGCCGTTGTTGTCAGTGTAGTCTGGACGGCAAAAGGCAACCCACCCGGTCCGTTTGACCTAGACGGAAATAGCGTGCCGCGTATCACAGCCTACTTGTTCCACGCCGGTGGTCACGAAAACCCCGAAGTGCTCAGCGTGAACAAGGGCAAAAGCTTTCAGGGCAGCGTCGTGGTTGGAATGGGTTTCACTTTCGATGACACGGACACGAGCGGCGTTGCAAATGAATTGGCTGTCATCCAGGAGCTCAAAACCAAGAATGCAGCCAACGCTGACCGCATCTTCCCCTACATTGGCGGTGACGAAGTAAACGATAGTCCAACTCAAGAGCACCATCGGTATATTTTTAATTTGAGCGATTTAACTCAAGAGGAGGCTCGGACATCGTTTCCGGATTTGCTGTCCCTTGCTGAGGACAAGGTGAAGCCTGAGCGGGAGGCAGCCTATAAAGCCAAACCGAGCAAAGATAAAGAAAAGCGGATGCAGCTCTGGTGGAAATTCTCCCGCAACTCTCCTGAGCTATATTCGGCAATTCGAAACTCGGAAAGGGTTTTAGTGTGTTCACGGGTTGGGGAGCACTCAGCTTTTGTGTTTCTCCGAGTCGGATTCGTGTTCTCCGAGAGGCTTGTTGTGTTTCCTAGCGCTCAGAAGCAGTTCTTTGCTACGTTGCAGTCGAGAGCCCACGAGCTCTGGGCGCGGTTTTTTAGTGCGACTCAAGAAGACCGGTTGATGTATGCCCCCTCTGACTGCTTCGAGACGTTCCCGTTCCCCGCCGGATTGGAAACGAACGCTCCCCTAGAAGCAGCGGGGCGGGAGTATTACGAGTTCCGCGCCGCGTTGATGGTAAGGAACAACGAGGGCCTGACCAAAACCTACAACCGCTTCCACGACCCCGAGGAAGCCAGCCCCGACATCCTCAAACTCCGGGATCTGCACTCCGCAATGGATGCCGCCGTCCTTACCGCCTACGGCTGGACCAACCTGCTCCCCCAATGCCGCTGCGAATTCCTGCTCGATTTCCAAGATGAAGAGACCGAATCCGGCGCGGAAGAATCCACCGGTCGCAAAAAGAAAAAGCCCTGGCGCTACCGCTGGCCCGACGACGTCCGCGACGAAGTCCTCGCCCGCCTCCTCAAACTCAACGCCGAGCGCGCAGCGGAGGAGAGGAGGGCAGGCCAAGCCGCTGCTGCGGCCTCGCCGGCTAAGCCCAAGAAGGCAAAGGAAAAGAAGTCCAGCGCCCTGGCCCAATGTGATTTGATTGACCCACCACAACCAGACCTCTTCGGTTGAAGCCGCATGTTTTCTGCAAAAATGATAGCGAAGCTGCATAATTTAGCTAAATTTTCGACATGCTTCTGCAACTATCTGTCTCGAACTACCGTTGCTTCCGCAAGCTCCAGACGTTGAACTTGGCGGCGAGCAGTCAGGACAAGACTCTTCCAGACAACTGCATTACCACGGATCTGCCCGGCTTGGCGGGGAAGCGATGGATCAAGGGCGTGGCGCTCTACGGTGCGAACGCCAGTGGCAAGACCACGATGCTGGAGTCATTGGAGGCATTGGCCGAGATGGTGAGAACCTCGGCCAAGATGACCGATCCAAAAGAGCCGATTCCCTTTATTGAGCCGTTCGCGCTCTGCCCCGGCCAACCGGAGTCGCCCACGGCGTTCGCGGTGGTGTTCGTTGCGGAGGGCATCCGCTACGAGTATCGAGTTGCGGCCACGCGAGAGCGGATCTGGCATGAGTCGTTGCGGGCCTTTCCGAAAGCGAAGGAGCAATTGTGGTTCAGCCGCGACTGGAACGCGGAGTCTGGAGCGTATGCCTGGACGCCCGAACGCCCCACGGGCTTTCAGCGCGATCAACAGCTCGAAGGCTACACACTGAGTAACATGTTGTTTCTCTCAAAAGCCGTGGCGAGTAATCGTTCCGATCTTGAACCGGTGTTCCGGTGGTTTAAGGAACGATTGAGGTTTTTGGATTTGAGTGTGCGCAGCAGGCTGGGAAATAGATTAACCCTGAGAATAATTCAAGAACGCACACCGTTACATGAGAAGATCATCAATTTGCTTCGCCACGCTGATCTCGGGGTCACCAATGCGCGTGTCATCGAAGAGCGCCCTCCGGAAGAAGAAGTCGAAAAGATGCTTGTGACCCTGGCACCGGATGTCCGGGAAAGGATTCTCAAGGACCGGTTCCTCAAGCCTGAACTATCGCATCGCGGCAGCAATTCTGCCGAAGTGCCTTTACCGTGGGACTCAGAGTCGGCGGGAACACACCGGTTATTTGGTCTGGCCGGCCTCTGGTTGGATATTTTGAGCAACGGTTACACCGTGTGCATCGACGAGTTGGAGACGAGCATGCATCCATTGATGGTGCGCGAATTGTTGAGGTTGAGTTTCAGCGAGAAGGAGAATCCGAACGGCGCGCAAGTCCTGTTCACGACGCATAACCCACTGCTGCTGGATGCGACGTTGCTGCGCCGAGACCAGGTCTGGTTCACGGACAAGGATGAGAGCGGCGAGGCGCATCTGTATCCGTTGACAGATTACAGTCCACGCAAGGGCGAATCCTTAGTTCGCGGTTACTTGTCAGGTCGCTATGGCGCCGTGCCGTTTGTGCCGTCGGGGTTGCTGGGTTCGTTCCAAGCTTACGAGACGCTCGGCGGAACGAAAAAGGAAGCGCATGAATGAGGATTGCGTCTGGGATTCCAACTGGTGGCTTGCGCCCAAGGCCGCAAGTTTGGAGCGGAAGCGGCGCGAGACTGCCGCATCAGCTCTGGCCAGGCGAGGCGATGCGTTCCTGATTGTCACCGAGGGCACAGTCACCGAGCCGGTGTATTTCGAGCTTCTCATTCGCGAACTCCAGTTGTCCGTCGTCCGCATCAAGGTTCAGCCCGGCGATCACTCTGACCCACGCCATGTCATACGAACGGCAGTCCGGGAGGCGAAGGAGCAAGTGCGCAAATTCAAGAAGGGCGTGCTGGGTATCAACGAACCCGCGAAATACGATCATGTCTGGGCGGTGGTGGATACGGATGTGGCGGTGCGCATGGGGCTCTGGAACGACGTTCAACAACTCGCGACAGCGGGAAAGGTGAGGTTGGCGCATTCGACGCCATGCTTTGAGTTTTGGCTGCTGCTGCATTTGGTCGGCTTCACCACGCGTGCAGATTTGGTGAATGGCGATGCCGCCAAGAGTGCAGTCAAGGCCGCGCTCGGTCGCGACTACTCGACCAACGAGGAAACAGCGAAGAAAGTCATCCCCGCCTTCATCGCAAAATGGCATGAGGCCGCCGGCCACGCTGCGAAGGTTCGTCGTCATCACCACGATGCAGCGACTCCTCAACCAGCCAACCCGTCAACAGAGGTGGACCTTCTCGTGCGAGCCATGAACGACTCCGCGCTAGAACACTTGCGCAAACTCGGTCCGTGATTCGCCATACATTTGTATCCGGGCGGGGATGTATCTTCGCCTACGAGTCTTGACCGACTGGAGGTCGAACGGATACTGCAACCAATTCAAGTTGAACCGGACGCCTTCTGGCGTGTCGCACGATGAAACAGCGAGTCACATGCAATTACGCGGTGCTGCGATTTCGCCCCTATCAGGAGACGGGGGAGTTCGTCAACTTGGGGGTGGTGTTGTTCGCGCACGCGGCTCAGTTCTTGGACTTCCGGGTGGAGACTCAACGCCACCGGCGCGTCACCGATTTTTTTCCTGAGCTCGACGTGGCCCGATTCCGCCTCGCTCGCGCAACGTTCCGCAAGGAAGTGTTGCGGGTGAAGGAGTTGCTCTTCGTGCCAAGCGCCACCTTGAACGAGCAGGAGCGGCTCGGCGTATTCCGTGAGCTGGTCCGTCCGCGCGAGTCGGTTTTCCGTTTTGCGGAGGTCGGCACCGTATTGGCCGAGGACCCTGAGGCCAAACTGGAGGAGTTGTTTCAACGCTATGTCCATCGGCAGTTCGCACAAACCACGGAATACCAAGAAGTGACCATGGCGCGTCGTCTTGGAGACATTCTCCAGGCGCACGATCTGATCAAACACTTCCGTCGCAATGCGATGGTCGGCAACGAAACCTTCCATACAAAGTTCCCCTTCGTGTCGGAGCACCTCAATCCGGCGGGTGCTCCCATTCAAGCGATCAAACCCTTGGATTTGGACCGCGACGAACCGACGAAAATTTACGATCACGGAGACGCTTGGATTCAACGCGTGAAGCGACTGAGGCAGGTGGGCCAGGCGCCGGATCGGCTTATGTTCACAATCCGCCTGCCCAAGGACGACCCGAAGCGCCTGGATGCCGCCAACACGATTCGCGCGGAGCTGAGCGCACAGGGTGTTTCGGTCGCCGCCGAAGAGGATGAGACGCTGGTGCTGGATTTCGCCCGGTCCGCGGTGGTCTGATCGCGCCCGGTGATGTCTGGTGTCCGGACCTCACTGAGAGGAGTTGGCGATCATTTCCTCCGTCCCCGCGGTGAGCACAATTGCGTGTTCATTCGCGCACTTGCCTGATTGACTTCCCTCCCAATGAGCACCGGCACCCCCCAGCCCAAGAGCGGGATCCGGCCTGAAGCCATCGAAATATCAGATTCTCCAATTAATCTTTTAACGGAAAAGCCGCTAAAACTTGCAAGAGACGTCAAATGGCATAGGTTCAAGGCAATGATTATCGAATTTCGCGTTCAAAATCATCGCTCCTTTCGCATGGAGCAGACCCTCAACTTGGTCGCGAGCAACTACGACAAATCGCTCCCTGAGAATCTCGTCAGGCTCGAGTTGCCGGGCCTTGCGGACACGCGGCTTATCAAGGCTGTTGCCCTCTACGGTCCGAATGCCGGTGGGAAGACGAATGTCTTGCTCGCCCTCCGGTTTCTACAGTGGCTGGTGGTCGAGTCAGCCACCGGGCAAAAACCTGAAGCCAAGCTCCCGGCAGATCCCTTCAGGCTGGATCATGACTCGGACAAGTCCTCCACCGTGTTTGATCTGACACTGGTTGCCGACGGCGTGCGGTACGAGCTTGGTGTGGCCGTGAGTCGGGACAGGGTCATTCAGGAGCGGTTGGTCGCCTATCCAGAGGGGCGTGCACAGCTCTGGTACGAGCGCACCTGGAATGAGGTCAGCAGGAGCTATGACTGGTCCCCGGAGAAGTCCGCAGAATTTGAGCGTGACCCCGGGATCATCGACAAGACACGGGAG
>JAYTTC010000808.1:0-3125 GCA_043745255.1 Verrucomicrobiales bacterium | reverse complement strand
GGTGATAGGGCGGGCCTTCAGCCCTTAGGGTGTTTTTGCGACGTTGTCCTGGGGCGTTGGCCCCAGGCTGGGATGAGGCCGCGCCGTTGGCGCTCGAGTCCGACGGTCCAAAGGCCATCTCAGACGTGGCCATCCGCTCCGGTTTTCGGCCGCAGCGTGTGACTCCGAAGATCAAAATGAACTGCTGTTCGACTGTTGCTTCGGCTTCACTTGTCCGCTACATCTTCGACCACTTACATGCGTCGCAAGCACTCGATTTACCGGCGAGCTCTCGCAAATGTTCTCGCGTGCGTCGCCTTTGGGGTTCGAATCCACGCTGGAGACATTTCCTCCTCCCCTTCCGGGGCCCATCACTGGTCACTCCAGCCCGTTCTCAGTCCACCGGCCCCAACCGTCACGCAATCCTCCTGGGTCAGGAATCCGATCGACGCCTTTGTCCTCAAGCGACTCGAGGCAGCCGGGCTTCACCCGAGTTCCGAGACCGACCGCGCCACGCTTATTCGCCGCCTTTCTCTCGATCTTATTGGGCTTCCGCCCTCCCCTGCTGAAGTGGACGAGTTTACTCAGGACTCCAGGCCCGACGCCTATCCCCGACTGGTGGAGCGCCTGCTCGCCTCTCCGCACTACGGCGAGCGCTGGGCGCGTCACTGGCTGGACATCGTGCGTTATACCGAAAGCCAGGGGTTTGAATACGACCGGCTTCGGGACAATGCATGGCATTACCGCGACTACGTCATCAACAGTTTCAACCAGGACAAGCCCTACCATCAATTCATGCGCGAGCAGGTGTCAGGGGACGCGATGTCTCCTGTGACCCGAGACGGTTTGATCGCGACCAGCCTGTTGGTGTGCGGACCGTACGATGAAGCAGGGAATGCTCAAGCCAACGCCGCTCAACGAATGACCACTCGAGAGGACGAGATGGAAGACCTGATCAGCGTGGTGGGTCAGAGTTTTCTCGGTCTCACGGTGAACTGCGCGCGCTGCCATGCTCACAAATTCGATCCCATCCCGCAGGATGATTATTACCGGATAAAATCTGTGTTCGACGGCGTGAAGCATGGCGAACGATCCATCGCCTCACCTGAGGAAGTCGGTGCCCGAGATCGCCAGATCAGCGCGCTAAAGGCAGCCCTGGTTTCGTCGGAGCAGAGCCTGAGTGCGTTGGAGGCAGTCGGATGGAAGGCTGCTCTGACGTCCCGCGCCACCACACCTTCCGTGGAACTGCCGCCCGCAGCGGTGATCCGTTGGTCGTTCACCGATTCCACGACCCTCTCCCTGAATGGCAGTCTGGTGGGAGGGGCCACACTCGCGGAGGGCCGCTTGCGATTCGTGCAGGAGGGAGCGTTCTTTAAGTCCGCTCCGCTCTTACGTGATCTGCATGAAAAGACGCTCGAAGTCTGGGTGTCGCTCGCCGATCTGCAGCAAGGAGGAGGCGCAGCCCTGTCGATAGAGGCCTCCGACGGAAAGGTTTTTGATGCGATTGTTTTTGGTGAACGCCAATCGAGGAAATGGACCTCGGGCAGCGAGGGCTTCGCCCGCACGAAAGATCTGGGTGCGGCGGATGAATCGACACCTGCCAGCCGACTGATTCACATGGTGGCGGTCTATTCCGGTGACAATCGTGTGGCGTTGTTCCGAAATGGTGTTGCCTATGGGAAACCGTATCTTCCCTCCACCCCGCTACAAACCTTCCGAGCCGGCGATGCCCATGTGCTCTTGGGAATGCGTCACACGGGCGGGGGGCATCCCTTCCTTCACGGCGAGATTGCCCAAGCCGCGATTTACGATCGCGCGCTCTCGGAATCCGAAATCTCAATCCTGTTTCGAAGCCCCGGCCTGCATGTGACTCCGCAGGACTTGCTCGCCCATCTCAGTCCGGCTGAGCGCGAGGAACATGGGAAGATTTCCCGTCGCATTCGCGATCAAGGAGACGCGCTCGCCGCGATCAAACCGCTTCCGGTTTCCTACGTTGGCATCCGCAAACAGCCGGAGCCGACGCATCTGCTCAAGCGCGGAGACGTAAAGAGCCCTGAGGGAATCATGACTCCTGGAGCGTTGTCGGCGATCGCCAATCCACGTGCTGATTTCGAACTCGCGGCCGACGCACCGGAGGCGGCGCGTCGCCTCAAGTTTGGCGAATGGCTCGCCAGTCCGATGAATCCACTCCCTGCGAGAGTGATGGTCAATCGCCTTTGGCACTTCCATTTCGGCCAGGGGCTGGTTACCACTCCCAATGATTTTGGTCGGAGCGGAGCGCCCCCCTCGCATCCCGAATTGCTCGACTGGCTGGCGCGGAGTTTCATGGATTCCGGCTGGAGCCTGAAGTCGATTCATCGACTGATTGTTAGCTCCGCAACCTACCGTCAGTCGTCAGGATTTGACGCGAAGGCCGCTCATCTGGATGCGGACAATCTGTTACTTTGGAGATTCGCGCCGCATCGCTTGGAAGCGGAGGCGCTGCGAGATTCGATGCTCTCCGTCAGCGGGGAGATCAATCTACAGATCGGCGGGCCCAGTTTCCGATCCTTCGACGCGCTCACCTTCCCGGCCAACGCCTATGTTCCGGTCGATAAGCCCGGGACCGAGTACAATCGCCGAACGATCTACCGTATGAACGTCAACTCGGGCAAGGAGCCATTGTTGGACGCATTTGACTGTCCCGATCCCGCGGTGAAGACCCCGCGTCGGGGCGTCACCACCACCCCGCTCCAAGCGCTTGGCATGATGAATAACTCCTTCGTCCTGCGGCAGGCAGAACGCCTTGCCGAGCTCGCGATGAAAGAGGCGAAGGGGGATTCCAAGCGCGCGGTAGAACTTGCCTACCGGCGCACGCTGGGGCGCTCCCCCACAGCGGAGGAGCGGGATCGGACTGAGTTCGCCGCGAAAGAACGGGGGCTCTCCCATGTCTGCTGGGTCTTGCTGAACAGCACCGAGTTTTTGTTCGTGCGCTAGCAGCAAACACCGCCGACGCGATGGCACGGATGACGCGGATAGGAGAGGGGCAACGTAAGGCGAGCGATGCATGGGTCCCCGCTTCGTCAATATTGACCGCGACACACCGCTACTGCTCCCCCCAATTTGCGGGATCGAGTTTCCTCAAAATCCGGCAGCCGGATTTTGAA
>JAYTTC010000807.1:0-11670 GCA_043745255.1 Verrucomicrobiales bacterium | reverse complement strand
ATTCTCCTCCAATGCCCAAAGCTGCAAGAAACCGAAAGATCAGGAGATGCCACCAGGTCTGGGCAAAGAAAGAGAGTCCAGTGAAGAGGCAGTAGGTAAGAATGGTGAGGGTCAGCGCGCGACTGCGTCCAATACGATCCCCGATCCGGCCAAAGAATCCTCCTCCGAGCGCCCACCCCACGAGAAAGGCAGCCTGGATGATGGAGCTGTACTTTCCCACGTCGGGGTCCTTGGTGCTCTGCAGATGCAGCAACTGCATCACGAACGGGGCTGCCACGATCGTGTAGAGATGCATGTCGAGACCGTCGAACAGCCATCCGAGCCACGCGGCGATGCCCGACTTGATCTGCTGCGGTGAAAGGTCCTTCCAGCTCTCCGCCTGACGCGACGGGGCCGCAGCTGTTGAACCGGGGGAATTCATTGTGCGATGTGATACGGGGAGATCCGGCGTGATGCTAGCCGAATCTGGGATCCTCCCTCGATCGACCTCGGTCTACACTTTCGACACGCAGGCGTTTCTAAGATCGGGATTTTACACCGCAGAGTTTAGGAGGACGCTACCGAAATTCTGATAAGCGTAGGAATGCGGACACGGATTCACGCTACGGAGTCTATTCCAGGGGAACTAACTCGCGCTTGCGACGCGTGAAGCGACACGTGTGACGGTAGCCCGCGGACTGCGCGAGTGTTCGTGCAGCGGTGAAATCAGCACCGACTTCACCTGGTGCGTGGGCGTCGGATCCGAAGGAGATTGGAACGCCGGCTTTCGCAGCCATATGGACGAGCGAGGGGCAGGGATAGATTTCTTTACAGTCTTTACGCAGCCCGGCGGTGTTCAGCTCGATGGCCAGGTCGCTTTGCTTCACCGCATCGATGAATTTCTGGAACATCGGTGTGCAATCCTGCTCCGGCATGAAGCAAAACTTCTTGGGGAGATCCGCGTGGCCAATGATTTCAAACAATCCAGACTGGGCCGCCTGCGTGAGTCGTTCGAAGTAGACCGACCAGACTTCGAAAGGATCGCGCTTCTTCCACTCGGAAAGTTTGGTGGGATTGTCGATATCCCAGGACTCCGAGACGTAGTGAACCGAGCCGATGAAGTAGTCCCAGGGATAGCGCGTCGCGAGCTGGCGTATCCAGTCCTCGTGGCCGGGAAGGTAATCTACCTCCAAGGCTACTTTTATGGAGAGCTGGGGGAACTCGCGTTGGGCCTTCTCGACAGCCGCGATATACCTATCAAAATCACGACCGAGCAGCCGCCAATTGTCGAAATCATCCCGCGGCATCGGGCTGTGCTCGGAGAATCCGATCTCGGTTAGCCCTCGTTCGACGGCGGCAGCAGCCAGCTCCACCGGTTCGCCGACGGCGTGGTGGCAAAGAGGGGTGTGCATGTGGTAATCAGCGGGCCAACGCATAGAGGAGAAACTTTGCCCGGCCCTGGATGGGGGGGCCAGTGGATTTTTTGAGCAGCGCTCACGCGGGGTTGAGGAGAAACGGCTTGGAACGTGGCCAAGCTAAAGAACCCTCGATCCACCCAGAGTGAGGAACGTCACCTGAAGATTGCCTCAAAGCCTCGGGATGAGGGAAGCTCCCGCAGTGGACGCTGCGCTTTTGAAACGAGAGACCCTGATTCAACCGGTAATCGCCGGGCTGGCGGGGCTGATCTGGGCTCTCGCATTCCCCAATGCCAACATAGCGGGGCTGGCCTGGGTGGCACCGGGGCTTCTGCTGATGTCTGCTGCCGGGGCAAGCGGACGAACCTGCTTCCGACTCGGCTACCTGGCCGGAGTGGTTCACTATCTGACCGGGCTGTATTGGATCCTTCGCATCCCCGTGCCCTTCTATCCTATTTTGGGATGGCTGAGCCTATCCCTCTTTCTTGCGCTCTATCCGGGTACCTGGGTTTGGCTGTGCTGGCGGTTTTTCCCACGACGCAAGGAATGGGCCTCTCAAAACGGAATTCTGATACCTGGGACGCGCTGGGTTGGAAACACATCCTGGACTGAACGCTTGGGATGGACCCTCTTCACGGCCGCTGCGTGGGTGACCTGGGAGATGGTCCAAGCACGACTCTTCAGTGGTTTTCCATGGAATCTTCTTGGCGCGTCCCAAGCACCTATGTTGCTTGTGACGCAGCTGGCAGCCTACACCGGAGTCTATGGGATTTCGTTTCTTCTGGTATGGACATCGAGCTCGCTGCTCATGGCGGCGCTTCGCTTGATGTATCAACCTGAGAGTCGCTCTGGATGGCAACGAGAGGTGGCGATCCCATTCCTCACCGTAGTGTTGGTCTGTGTGTTTGGCTGGCTACGTGTGCTGACACCCGCTGCAGCAGGGCCCTCGCTGAAGGTGGCGCTGGTGCAACCGAGCATTCCGCAGACGATGATTTGGGACGAGCGAGGAAGCGAAACGAGGTTCACTAAGCTTCTCAGCCTGTCGCGCTCCGCCTTGGAAAAAAAACCTGACCTCTTGGTCTGGCCGGAAGGTGCGGTGCCGTATCCCATTCGATACGACGCCGCGCAGTATGACGCGATTTCCAACTTACTTCATGGCACGCCGACATGGCTGGCACTGGGTAGCGACGACGTCGATATCACCCTGTCGTCTGACACCCGTCGGCAGACAAACTACTATAACAGCGCCTTTCTGTTGAGCCCGCGCAGCACGATCGAGGAACACTATGCCAAACGCCAACTGGTGATTTTTGGTGAGTATGTGCCGCTCGCTCGGTGGCTTCCCTTCCTTCGCTGGTTCACGCCCATTACCGGCGGTTTTACGCCAGGGACACGGAGAGTCGCCTTTAGTCTTCCCGGCCAGAACGCGCGATTCGCACCCTTGATATGCTTTGAGGATATGTTCGCGTTGGTGGTGCGCGACCAGGCACAGGAGGAGATCGATTTTCTATTGAATCTCACCAATGACGGGTGGTTTGGGGAGAGCGCACAGCAATGGCAGCACAGCGCCAACGCGTCGCTGCGCGCAATTGAAACTGGAGTCCCACTTGTGCGGTGCTGCAACAACGGCATTACGTGCTGGATCGATGCTCAAGGTCGGATGCACCGATCCGCTTTTCTGGACGGAGCCAGTGTTTACGAAGCAGGGGTTCTACACGTTGAGATTCCGTTACCAACCGCGAATCGAGGTCGATGGACGTTTTACCGAAAAAACGGAGACGCTTTTGGATGGAGCTGTGTTGTCGCGTTTGGCGCAGCGCTACTGGTGTTGCGGCGGAGCTGTGGGAATACCAGCCAGCTCAATTCCACTGCGTAACATTACTTCAATAAGCTCTGCGGGTTCCTCGGAGCCCTTTGGAGGGCTGCTAACCCGCGTAGCCGTCCATCGCAACCAGCATCTCTTTTACTGCGGCGGTGAGTCCGATGAAGATCGCCCGACTGATAATGCTGTGCCCGATGTTCAGCTCTTCCATGTAAGGCACCGCAAAGAGCGGCCGCAGATTTGCCACGGTGAGTCCATGTCCGGCGTTGACTCTCATTCCCGATTGGTGCGCCAAACGGGCACTTTCAATCAGGCGCTCCAATTCCCGCTGACGGCCCACTTCATCGGCGAAGGCTTCGGCGTAGCTCCCGGTGTGCAACTCGACAAACTGAGCTCCAACTCGCCACGAGGCCTCAATCTGCTTCGGATCGGGGGCAACGAACAGACTGACCTCGATGCCCGACGCGTTCAGCCGGGAACGCACCTCGCTGATGGAGGACTCCTGCCCCACCACATCAAGTCCCCCTTCGGTAGTGACTTCCTGGCGTCTTTCGGGAACCAGGCACACAATATTCGGTCTTAATCGGAGCGCGATGACGGTCATCTCGGAGGTTCCCGCCATCTCAAAATTCAACCGAGTGGAGATTCGCTCCCGCAACCGGGTAAGATCCCGGTCCTGTATGTGGCGACGATCTTCGCGGAGATGCGCAGTGATTCCATGAGCTCCTGCTTTTTCGCACTGAAGCGCCGCCTCAACCGGATCCGGCTCACCCACGTCGCGTCCGCGATAGCGAGCCTCACGAACCGTCGCAACGTGATCGATGTTAACCCCGAGTTTGAGCATCAATCCTTAAGGTTGTTTCGGTGCGGGCGGCGACGGCAGCGGCGGAGGTATGGGAACTGACCGCGGCTTTACCGTTGTGTTTGTGCCGGTCTTGACTGTGTTCGGTGGGGTGCCGGACCGGGCAGGGAGAAGACGGTTCATCGAGGGTGCCCCTGAATTGCTCCGAGGGGAGGCCGGCTGCGCGTTGGTTCCGCGACTGGCCCGGTGCTCTTGAGACATCTTCTTCAGATCCATAACAGGGGTAGGCTCCCAGGTGAACGGGAAATTGGAGGAATCAAACCAGCGCAGTGCGCTGGCGATCTCCATGCCGCTGAGGCCGACTGGCGAATGCCGCATGACGGTCAATTCAGAAGAACCGGTAACGGTGACTTCAGTAATCGAGTTTCCAAGTCTCTTCCCGATGGAGAGCTCGTCTAGTAGACGCTGTGAAGGGGCGTTCGTGACGGGAGATTGTCGCATGAATGCCAGCAGTCCGACCTGATAAATTCGGCGCCATCCCATGAGCCGCTCCTGGGTAATCTCCCAATCGTAATACGCGAGGTTGGTTCTGCTCATGAAAGAAAAGAGCTCCACCGGGGGCTTTTTCGGGCTGATAGGCATTGGAACCATCTGTGCGAAGAGAAACTCGCGGTCGGCATCCAGCAGTGGTTTCACGGTCGGCATCATGAACGGAAGGCCCTGCCAGTAGAGCTCTCCCGTGTTGGTAGACCACAGCAACTGGCCTGATAACCGTCCGTGGTTGGTGATCACCATGGGTAGTTTGGGGAGAGTCTGAAACACCAGATTGCTGACGTTGTTTTGTGGATAGGCGGCGAACAGAAAGTAGGGAACTTTGGGCATGGCCCAGACCGATGCCTGATTTGGAATGGCGTCGGGCGGAAGGATGGACGCCTCCTCGTTCTTCAAGAGCAATGGGCGAATGCCCCGCGCCGCGGTGAATCCGACGATCGGGTCGCGGATGGTATTGGTGGGGATCTGCCAAGGCTCAGGAGCCCAGCCCAGCGGCGCGGCAAACTGCAAGCGAGCGTCAGTGCGAACATTCTCGCCTTTGGGCCCGAATTCCAACTCGAGCTTGGAGGCTGCAAATTCGGGAATCATCTGAAATGTCTGCCTCAAGCGGGCCAGATCCGCGTTCACTGTTAGCCATTTCCCAGCCGCAATGGGGGAGAGGTTTTGACTCTGCTTGAGCTGAGCAATCGCGTCCGTCCATGCGGTGGAGGGTCCGGGAGCCAGACTGAGTAACAACCAATCCCGAGTGGAAACCCACGAGAGTCCCAGCTTAGAGAAAGAAACCTTCCAGCCAGGGTAACCATCGAGGGTCGCAGCGGCACCGGGCGGGAGCTTGGATTCCTCAAGAACCCTTGAGAGGGCGGACTGCCATGCGGCGCGACGCGCTTCGGAAAGCTTTACCGCAAGGAACCAGCTGGGATCGTTGCGATCGCCTCGCACTTCCAGGACGGTTTCCTGCTCGACCACATCGATAATTAGTGGAACGAGGAGAGTCACCAAATTCGAGGAGGGTGATGAAGAAGCGATCTCACGGGCCACCACGCTGGCGATCGAGCGAACGATCTGGATGCGAAGATCGAGGGCGGGAGGAAGAGACCAGATTTCCTTAAAATGATCTCCGCCGGTCGAAGAGAGCATCGCACTGGCTCCTGCCGAATGGTGACGGTAAATCAACGGCTCTTGGCTGGCGCGCGGGCTCACCGTCGCACAAGCTGAAAGCAACACGAGCGGTAGAACCCGCCAGAACTTTCGCGATCGTTTCTGCATAACTGGGCCGCCTTCCATGCCAGAAAGCCGGCTTAAAAGCCAATGACGAATTTCTCGATTCACTAAGGCTGGGCGGTTTGCTCTCATCGGCGCGTGTCTCACTGGGCTAATTTGTTACGACGCTGGTTCCTGGTCCTGGCCTGGATGGGTGTGATTTTCACCGCCTCCAGCGACTCAGGCTCATCTCAACATACCTCTCGGATTATCGGACCTATCCTACAATGGCTTTATCCGCAAATCGCCCAAAAGGAACAAGACGCCATCACTTTTGCCGTTCGTAAGACAGCTCATGTCACGGAGTTCGCGATTCTAGCATGGCTTGCGTCCCGCGCTCTTCGTCGAAGTGCGAGCGATGAGGGTACCTCGTCCCTGAAATTCGGAACGGCCGCTGCGGCTTGGTCAATCGCAACGGCGTACGCCGCTTCGGATGAGTTGCACCAAGCCTTTGTGCCCACCCGCACTGGTTGCTGGCAGGACGTTGCGATCGACTCCACCGGAGCAGCGTTCGGACTCGGCTTGCTCTGGCTCTGGACCGTCGCTCGGACCCGCGTCCCGAAGGGTGTGGTTAAGAGCGAGTGACATAGGACGGCCGACATTCTCCGGGGGTGTGCAAAATTTGGAGTGACCCTGAAAGCGAACCTCATTGATTTTTCGTCTTCCCTCGCCTATTTGAGTCACCAGTTCGAAGGAGGATCTTATTTGTGCGGCAATACCCATTGGCCATCCCAACGCTTTGCTTCGCCGCTGGTGTGCTGGCGGGAGACGGCTTTACCATTCCTCTCTCACTCTGTTTTCTTGCGTCATTGACCCTGCTAGCCCTCTCCCTTGGGGTGAAAAAGAACGCATGGCTAATGACGTTTTTACTTTTCCTGGCAGGGCTTACCCGCATGGAGGTGAGCCAATCGCGAGTCAGTCCGCACGACCTGCGAATTCTGCTTGGCGAAGAGCCTACCCTCGCGACGGTGCGCGGCAGACTCATCGACACTCCGACGATCCGAACCGCAACCCGCGGCAATCGAACGGTCACTCACTTCACCACTTTCTTGGAAATTGAGATGATCCAGCTACCGGGACAGCCTTGGCGCTCAGCCTTTGGCCAGGTGCTGACGTTGGGCAGCGGGATGCCGATCGGCGGGCTGTTCAGCGATAGCAAGGTTGAGGTGACCGGGGCGCTGGGTCCACCGGCCGCCGCGGAGACACCGGGAGCCTTCAACTACCGGCAATATCTTGCGAGAACTGGTGTCTTCTTCCAATTGCAGACGAGCAGCTCGGCAGATTGGCGACTTCGGGATACCAATGGGGTGGCGGCCGCCCCGCTCTGCGATGAGTTTGTTGACTGGAGTCGGAAAGCTCTCGCTCTAGGCTTACCTCAAGTGGACACGGCGGTGGAGCTGCTTTGGGCGATGACGTTGGGATGGAAACCGGGGCTGAATCACGAAGTTCAGGAACCCTTCATGCGAAGCGGCACAATCCACGTCTTCGCGATCAGCGGCCTACACATCGCCCTGATCGCAGCAATTCTGGTTGAGTGTCTGAGTTTACTGACAGTTCCGCGCGGAGTAGCGGCGGCTGTGGCGGTGCCGATCATCTGGATCTACACGGGAATCACGGGGTGGCAGGCGTCCGCGATCCGGTCTGCGGTCATGTGGAGCGTGATTGCAGCCGGATGGGTCCTAAATCGACCCAGTAATCTGATCAATTCGTTGGCAGGTGCGGGAGGATTGCTGCTGGCCTGGGATCCTCAACAATTGTTTCTGCCGGGGTTTCAGTTGTCCTTTGGAGTGGTGCTGAGCCTGGCACTGTTCGCTCCTAAATTCCGGGCCATGGATCCCGCAAGATTCCTGTTAGATCCGCTGGTGCCTGACTCACATCGATCGGGCTGGAGAGTGTGGACCTGCCTGGGGGGGCGCTGGCTCTGGAATAGCCTGACCGTGTCGTTGGCGGCGTGGATTGGCTCGGTGCCGCTCATCGCTCACTACTTTCACTTGTTCAACCCGGTCTGCTTGCTGGCGAATCTTGTGGTGGTGCCGCTGAGTTCAATTGCACTTGCGAGTTCGCTGGCAAGTCTGGCGACTGCGGCATGGTGCCCTCAGGCCGCCGAGCTATTTAACCACAGTAGCTGGCTCTGGATGCAGCTGATGTTGAAAGTGAGTCAATGGGCAGCAGGACTGCCAGGGGGGTGCTACTACGTACGGGAGCCTGGGTGGATGGGGTTTTCGGTTTACTATGGTCTGATCTTCGCGCTGCTCAACGAAAAGCTCCGACGCGGGCGCTTGGGGATGTGGTTTTGGACGGTCTGGCTGAGTCTAGTTGGAGTCGCGGCCTTTGTCCGTCTCGAGGAAACGTTCGTGACCCACCTGGCAGTGCTCCCGCGGAGAGGAGGGGCTGCGCTGTGGGTGAACGCAGCCAATGGCGGAAAGAGCACACTTATTGATCCAGGAGACTCGCGATCTGTAGAGTCGATCATCTTCCCATTCCTGAAATCGAAGGGAGTAAACGAGATTGACAACTTGATCATCACTCAGGGAACTGTACTCGGAGGCGGCGGAGTAGAGTGGCTCGAGGATCGACTTCTCATCCATGACCGCCTCATCCCCGGAGGCAATTTGCGATCGCCTTACTTAAGACAATGGCAGGCTGAGTCCCGGCGGCATCATCGATCGCTGCGCGTAGCATCAATGGGAACCGCCTTTGCCGGTTGGGAAGTATTTTACCCTCCTCCAACTGGCAAGAGTCTGCCCGCCGAGGAGGCACCCCTCGTGATTTCGTTCACCTTCTCGGGAGTTCGAATACTCTGGCTTTCAAACCTGAATGCGAAAGGGCAAGACGCACTCATGTCCCATACGCGCGACCTTCGAGCCCAGTTGGTGATCGGCGGAATTCCCCTGAGAGGGGAACCCATGGCCTCACCACTATTGGATCGGATCCAACCTGAGGTGGTGGTGATAACGGACGCGCATTACCCCGCTTCCAGCCGGGCATCAGAGGCATTGAAGCGACGTCTAAGAACCCCTCGATGGAAAACTTACTTTTCCCGCGACTGCGGGAGCTTGGAGATCTGGATCACGGGAGGACAGATCCATGTCCGTCCGTGGAGAGACCCCATTCCATCCCGGCATGCTTCAGAGGATGCGCCAGTGATGAACGATCCATGACTTCATCCGAACCAAATCGTGCAGCCGCCCGGGGATCTCCCCCACGTCAAACCGGCATTCAGCCATCAGACGATGCTCCAACTCGCGCTTGAAAGCGGTGGCAGGCAGCCCGCTCGGTGCCGAGAACATCGCGACGTCCAAAGCACGAGCTACAGTCGGTGCGGAGAAAGTTCGGGCCATAATTTTTTGAAAACTGCCGTTGTCAGCCAGGCTAACCTAACCGGCTGGCTTAGCGCAGAAAGGGAATAGCAAAACGGATGCCGAGGAGGCAGAAGAAGGAAGCATTCATCAAAAGTGCCCTTATTCGGCCGACTCATGAAAAAGAGTATGCAGCGCGCGTTATCTTCACGCATCTAGGCGTGGAAATGGAGCGAAGGAAGAAGGATGGCGGCAGGAAAAGAAGCCGAGTGCGGGCGCAAGAGAGGCACCCCTGATTTCAGGAGCGAGGATCCCGCTCAGGGTCTGGCGGAGCGCAAGAAACAGCTCCCGCAACAATTCCCCACGTTTTGACTGGTCAAAACACGCTCAGGCTGGCAAACGCTTCCGCTTCATTTAATGAACGAGCAAATCGTCATTCTCGATTTCGGATCCCAATACACCCAGGTGATCGCGCGTCGTATCCGCGAGTGCAACGTCTACTCGATCATCCTGAGCTACGACACTCCAGCGGCCACACTGGCAAAAATGAAGCCCAAGGGGATCATTCTGTCGGGCGGGCCGTCGAGCGTTTACTCCCCCAAGGCACCCCTGCCGAATCGAGGGATCTTCGACCTGGGTGTGCCCATCCTGGGGATCTGCTATGGGGTGCAGCTGCTGGCACAGTTCCACGGAGGGAAAGTGGAAAAAGGGCTGAAGCGCGAGTATGGCAAGGGGACTCTTACCGTGCGCGATGCCAGCTGCGCGCTGTTCCGAAAACTCCCCACGGACCTGCAGGTCTGGAACTCCCATGGTGACAAACTGACTAAGCTCCCGAAGGGCTTCCAGGCCGTCGCCACCACCGAAAACTCCAACTTCGCAGCGATCGAAAACCACGAACGCAAGTGGTTCGGACTCCAATTCCATCCCGAGGTCGCACATACCCCCCGGGGCAAGGAGATCATTTCCAATTTCGTCCACGGCGTTTGTGGATGCGGCAAGGAGTGGACGATGCGCAACTATGTCGACCAGGCGGTCGACCAGATCCGCGCCCAGGTTGGCAAGGAACGTGTGATCCTCGGACTGAGCGGGGGAGTGGATTCGAGCGTGGCGGCAGCCCTTCTCCATAAGGCCATTGGCGACCAGCTCACTTGTATTTTCGTAAACAACGGACTGCTTCGCGCAAGGGAAGCGGATGTAGTGCGTGAAGTCTTCGAGCGAAATTTCCGTGTGCGGCTGCAATATGAAGATGCATCCAAGCTCTTTCTCGATCGCCTCAAACGAGTGACCGACCCTGAACGCAAACGAAAGATCATTGGTAAGACCTTCATCGAAGTTTTCCAGGCGGCCACAAAGCGCGCTGGGAAAGCTAAATTCCTGGCCCAGGGGACTCTTTACCCGGACGTCATTGAGTCGGTGCCGATTGCGGGGAATCCATCCGCGCTCATCAAGAGCCATCATAACGTAGGGGGTCTACCCAAGAATTTGAAGTTTCAGCTGGTGGAGCCGCTGCGCTCTCTCTTCAAGGATGAAGTTCGTCAGCTCGGGCTGGAGCTCAATCTACCCAAGGAGATTGTCTATCGTCAGCCATTCCCGGGACCCGGTCTCGCAGTGCGCATATTGGGTGAGGTCACACGAGAGCGGTGCAGCATTCTGCGTGAAGCGGATTCAATTGTAGTTCAGGAGATGAAGTCGACAGGCTGGTACTATAAGATTTGGCAAAGCTTCGCCGTGCTGCTGCCCGTACGGAGCGTCGGGGTGATGGGGGATGAGCGAACTTACGATTACACCATCGCGATCCGCGCCGTGGAATCCCAAGACGGGATGACGGCAGACTGGGTGAAACTTCCGTACGCTCTCCTGGAGACTCTCAGCACTCGGATCACCAACGAGGTGAAGGGCGTGAACCGGGTAGTGTTTGACATCACCAGCAAGCCCCCTGGAACGATTGAATGGGAATAAAGCGAGTGGCGGTGTCCATAGCCTCCTTCCCAGACCACCAGACAAGCTCACACAGCGACCAGCGGGATCTCTCTCTTCGAGATGGCCCAGCATTACCTCTTCTCATGCGGAACTTACCGCTTGTCGGGCCGCTCCAGACCCGTTACTAATCGTCTAATCAGAAAGAGTTCAGCCGTAGGTCAACGATGAGGGGAGACTTCGGGTGTTTTTACGAGTTTTTTGCGCCTGCTGTGCGCTGTGCCTTGGACTTCAGCTTGTGACTGGAGCGGACTCCATTCGTATTAACGAGGTGATGGCGATTAACACCCGTACGCTTGCCGACGAAGAAGGTGACTACCCCGATTGGATCGAACTCCACAACGCGGGAACGACCTCGATCAATCTTCAAGGCTGGTCGGTGACAGATCAATCTCACTCAAGGAACGACCAACGTTGGACTTTTCCTTCCACCAACATCGAGGCTGGGGCCTACCTGGTAATATTTGCTTCGGGTAAAAACCGAGCACGCCCGGGAGAACCACTTCACACTGATTTCAAACTAAGTCGCGAAGGGGAACCGCTTCTGCTTTTCTCCCCCCAGGG
>JAYTTC010000806.1:0-3134 GCA_043745255.1 Verrucomicrobiales bacterium | reverse complement strand
GATGAACGGATCAATCTCTCCCGTCAAGTAGTGGCAGAGGTACGCGAGTTTTTCGGAGAGATGGTCGCAAAGACGATCGTCCCTCGAAATGTTCGCTTGAGTGAAGCTCCTTCGTTTGGGCAGCCGATCGCGCTCTATGACGCGAAATCAAAGGGAGCCGTCGCCTACGCCGAGCTTGCCCAGGAGGTCATCGCACTTGGAAAAGAATAAGACTCACGAGAAGAGCCGCCTTGGGCGCGGATTGGCTTCGCTGATACCCCCCTCGGCCAAAGCGCCGGTTATCGAGCGGACTGCCCCGGTCTATGTCCCTTCGCCCCTCAGTGAGAAGACTATCCCTACCCCGGCTTCGAGTGCCAAGGACTCCGACGCGGAGGCTGGCATCCGTCACCTCGCGATCAAGAAGATTATTGCGAACACATACCAGCCACGTACCGAGTTTGATGAAGCCGCGTTGTTGGAGCTCACGGAATCCGTGCTAGTCCACGGCGTGCTCCAGCCAATCATGGTGCGCCCGAGCGGAGATGACCGGTACGAGCTGATTGCCGGCGAGCGCCGCTTCCGGGCAGCTCAAGCGGCTGGTTTAACGCAGATCCCCGCCGTGATCCGGGAGATGACTGATGAGGAGTCGCTGACAGTCGCGTTGATCGAGAATATCCAGCGCGAGGATCTGAATGCGATGGAAGCTGCGCGGGGTTACAAGCAGCTTTTAGACCAGTTTGGCCTCACCCAGGCGGAGTTATCAAGGCAGATCGGAAAATCGCAGTCCACGATTGCCTACGCACTCAGCCTTCTTCGCCTACCCTTGGAAATGCAGGAGAGCATTTCCAGCGGCAGACTCAGCATGGAGCATGGGAAGGTATTACTATCGGTCGCTTCTTCGGATAAACGCGTTTCTCTCGGGCAGATCATGCTGGATGAGGGAATCAGTGTGGTAGAGGCTCGAAAACGTGCTCAGGAAGCACCGGCTCCCCTTCCCCACCCTGCCCCGGCGGCCGTCGTGGAGGAAGATGAGCCGCAGCCCGATGTTCACCTACAGGCAATCGAGGACCGACTTCGAAGTGCATTAGGCCTTAAAGTCAAGATTCGTACGGGTCGAACCGGGCTCGGCTTCGTGACAATTGACTTTTCGAACATTAATGAGCTGGAGACGATCATCGACCGGATTGTCGGCTGAGATTATGCGTCGACGCATAAGAGGACTCTCGAGTCCGGTGTTGCGTCGACGCATAATTAGCGAGGGAATAAATTCCTCTCGCTGAACGGCGTTCTCCGAACGTAAGATCGTCAGAAAGCGGCTGTACTAGCTCTTCATCCGAAGGATGCTACCTAGCGAGAGGAATTCATTCCCTCGCTCTCTCGGCGCCATTGGACCATTACGCATTTTATGCGTCGACGCATAAAAATAGATTCTCGCAAATGTTAGAAAGACAACTCAATGAAGGCGGAAATTATCTCGGTTGGCACGGAGCTCCTCCTGGGCGATATCGTAGATACGGATGCAGTGTTTCTCGCACAAATGCTCTCCAGGCTGGGCATCAGCCTGCACTTTCGCTCGACGGTCGGCGATAATCCCGCGCGGCTAAAAGAAACGCTGCGGCTGGCGTTCTCTCGGGCGGATCTCGTCCTGACCATTGGAGGGCTCGGGCCGACCCTGGACGATCTGACGAAAGAGGCGGTCGCAGAAGTCCTGGAAGTCGAGTTTGTCGAGGATACGACACATCGGAGATGGCTCGAAGCGCATATGCAGGGTCGGGCAAAGATTCCGGAGAGTTTCTGGAAACAGGCCCTTGTGCCGAAGTCGGGGCGCGGCCTGCCTAACCCGACCGGCACTGCGCTTGGAGCACTCTTCGAAGTCAACGGCAAAATCGCGATCTGCCTGCCTGGCCCCCCCAATGAACTGATCCCGATGACGGAGCAGAGCGTTGAGCCCTTCCTGCGGGAGAAGACGACCGGCAGCCCCGCAGTCATCCAATCAAGAACGCTCCGGATCGTTGGTATGGGCGAATCGGAGATCGAAGCGCGCGTGAAAGATCTGATGGCCTCGGATAACCCGACGGTGGCTCCCTACGCGAAAACCGGAGAGGTCCATCTGCGGATCACCGCCCGGGCGGCGACGCGGGACGCTGCCTACTCCTTGATCGATCCAGTCGAGAGTGCGCTGCGGGAGCGCCTGGGGGACGTTGTTTATGGTGTTGACAGCGAAACCTTGGAGAGCACCGTGGTCGGTATTCTGAAACTTCTGGGTAAATCGGTCGCTCTTGCCGAATCCTGCACCGGAGGATTGATCTCGAAGCGGATTACCGACGTTCCCGATGCTTCCCAGGTCTTCGGGCTAGGCCTGGTGACGTATTCCAACGAGGCAAAGACTGAATTTCTCGGGGTTCCCGAGGAACTGATCGCACGGGTAGGGGCCGTCAGCCCAGAAGTGGCGAAGGCCATGGCAGTCGGTATCCTGACCGCCAGCAAGGCGGATATCGGCCTCAGCGTGACCGGAATCGCCGGGCCGGGTGGGGGATCCGCCGCCAAACCGGTCGGAACAGTCCATGTCGGACTGGCCTGGGAAGGCGGGGTGATCTCGGAACATGCCCACCTGCTGGGCGGGCGTGCCGATATCGCAGCCCGTGCCTCCCAATATGCACTGGCACTGCTGCGGCGCTTTCTGATGGACCCGAACGACCCGCAGTTTCAATCGAGATAGCGAACACTTGTTCGTATTTCATAGCAAGTAGGGGGCACTCTGTGGACACCATCTCGACCGGATCGCTTGCCCTGGACCTTGCCCTCGGGGGAGGCGGCATCCCGCGCGGTCGGATCACGGTGCTCTACGGCCATGAAGGGTCGGGCAAGACGACTCTGGCATTCTCCGTTGTCTCCGAAGCGCAGAAAGCGGGTGGGGTGGCGGCGTTCATCGATACCGAGCACGCCGTCGAACCGGCCTACGCCCGCGCTCTGGGAATAAGCTGCGACACCCTGCTCATCTCCTCTCCGGAGACGGCGGAGGAAGCACTCCATATTCTCGAGACACTGGTTCGCTCCGGCGGCATCGACCTCATCATTCTCGACTCCGTGGCCGCCCTCCTGCCCCGGGCTGAGCGCGACGGCGTGATGGGCGACGATCACCGGGGAGCGTCCGC
>JAYTTC010000805.1:0-3142 GCA_043745255.1 Verrucomicrobiales bacterium | reverse complement strand
TGCTGAAGTTCAATATCACCTCGAAAACTTTCGAATAACGGGGTGGTTTGTGCGGCAGGTGCCGATCCCTGACTCCGGATTCGAGAGCGAAAGTCCATCGCGTATTCAGAGCCCGCCTACAATCTGTCTTGTGATGATTGTTCGCAATGAAGCGAAGGTGATCGCCCGGTGTCTGGAGTCGGTAAAGCGGCTGATTGCGTTCTGGATTATTTGCGACACTGGATCAAGCGATGAAACGGAGCAGGTGATCCGACAATCCCTGGTCGATATCCCGGGTGAATTCCATCACGATGTCTGGCGGGATTTCGGCCATAACCGTTCCCTCTCGCTAAGCCGGGCCAGGGGGAAGGCGGACTATTATCTGCTCCTCGACGCCGACATGGTTCTCAACGGGACCGCCGAGCTTCCGGATCTGGTCGCCGATCAATACCTCATCCGCTTTGACGGCCCGTGGGATTACTCTGTCCCTCGCTTGCTGAGCGACCGTCACGTATGGACCTACCACGGAGTCACCCACGAGTATGTCGATTCTCCAACGGCAGCACCTGCAACAATGCTTGGCCCGCTGAGCATCACACATCACGAGGATGGGGGAGGCAGATCCCAACGCTACCAGCGGGATACCGCCTTGCTGGAGGAAGGCCTCAAATCGGATCCCACCAATTCTCGCTACCACTATTACCTAGCCCAGTGCTATCGCGACAGTGGGCGTCACGCGGCGGCATTGGTGTGGTATGAGAAGCGCGTGCCTCTTGGGGGTTGGAATCAGGAGGTGTGGAGCGCGCTCTATCAGATGGGGCGGATGCAGGAGGCGTTAAACCATGACTGGCGTGCGATTCTCCATACCTACCTCCAGGCCTATAACTTCCGCCCTACGCGGCTGGAGCCGATCTACCGCATCGTTCGCTTTTACCGAGGGTACCAGCAGTATTCGTTGGGCTTGCTGCTAAGTCGCCTCGTGACGGAGGTGGATTACCCAAGTGACATCCTTTTCGTCGAAAAGGATGTCTACGATTACTTACTTCCCTTGGAACACGCCGCCTGTTGCATCGGAGCAGGGCGGGTTGAGGAGGGGCGCTCTGTTTGCCGATCGCTGTTGGAAAGTGGTCGGTTGCCGCTGGATCAGGTCCTGGAGGTCGAAACACTCATGGAGCTGGAGGGCCGCATGCTCCCGGTCGGTTTCGCCCAGGCTTGGCGCGAGGCGACTCATCCAGCTGGATCGGGCAGGAGTGCAGAGCCGCGCATCGGCCGAGAGCATCCCGACACGGGGTGTGGCAATTCATCCAACCCACTTGAGCCGGATGGAACTGTGAACAAAGGAGCCTTGTCGTTCGTGGCTCCCGGATGGTGGGAACGTTAGTGAAGCCCCGCCTCAGAGTTCTCTGGCTGAGCGATAGCCCGACTTTGGCCACCGGCTTTGGACGGGTGACCCGGGAAATCACCCGGCGGCTGGCGAGGCACCCCGCACTCGAAATTGCGTGTCTGGCGTGCGGTTGTGCATCGCAAGCACCATCGGACGGTCTGTGCTCTGTCCGGCTCTATCCGGCCTCAACTCGGGCGTTCGGCCAAGATGGGATTGAAGCTGCCGTGGACGATTTCAGCCCCGATCTCGTGGTGACCCTGGGGGAGATCAGAATGGTAGAGTGGCTCGCTCGCCATCGCGTTCGAGATCGATTTAAATGGGTCTCATACATCCCTCTTGATGGAGGTCCCTTCTATCCGGCTTGGGGGTCAACCCTGTCGGTGATGCGCGAGATTGTGGCGATGTCTGAGTTTGGGAGGGCGATCCTGCAATCCGGGGCTCCGTCAAAGCGAGTCCACCGGATTTATCATGGCGTGGACACCAATAGCTTCAAACCCCTGTCGAATCGGAACGAAATTAAAAACCATCCCAGGTTTGAGGGCCGGTTTGTGATCGGTTGTATCGCGCGAAACCAGGCGCGAAAGAATCTGCCCGCGTTGATTGTCGCGTTCTCCCAGTTGCTGAAACGACATTCTAATCTCCACCTGTATCTCCACTCCACTCCGAGTGATGCCGGTTACGACCTGGTGGACTTGCTACGACGAGCCGGGCTGCAAGGTCATGCCGATCTCGCTTCACCGGATCTGGACGTGCGCCATGGGTTGAGGGACGATCAACTCAACGAACTGTACAATCTGTTTGATGTAATGACCCTTCCTACCTGCGCCGAGGGGTTTGGGTTGCCGATCATCGAGAGCCTCTCTGCGGGCGTACCGGTGGTGGCGACCCATTTCAGCGCGTGTCCGGAGTTGGTGGCGGGGCGAGGGGAGTTGGCCAAAGTTGCAGCGAAGGTCGTGAGCGTTGGAAACGGTCTTGAGCAGGCAATTGTGGATGAGGATGACCTAGCTCGTTGTATTGAAAAGCTCTATCTCTCACCTGCCTTGTGCAGCCAGTATGGGCGGGCGGGGCGGGCATTTGCCGAAACGCTCTCCTGGGATCGGCTCATGCCTCAGTGGATTGAGGTCTTCAGTTCGGCAAGCGGTCAGGATCTGGCCTCGGGCGCTGATGTTGATCTCGGAAGTGGCGAGTCACCCGCCTCGGAAAGCGACTAGAATCCCTGCGTACCGGAGTCGCTCAGGCACCGGGCGGAAGCCGACGAAGAAGAGCATATGCCACAACTCTTGCTGACAATTCCTGACAAACTTTCTTCGTTTGGGTGCGGATTCCTTCGTTTTCGAAAAAATGTGCGGGATCGGTACCCCGAACCTGGACTACGCCGTGACAAAGATTTGCGAAGATTTGGAGAAATTCCTCCCGCAAAATCGATGGATTCAAGTCCCGCCACCGCACCAGAGTATTTATCAGAATCGGTTTCTTGGAGAACGCGAAGATGGGAGGGCTGGTATGGGGGCAATTAAAAGTGGGTGAGGTGTGGATCCTTGGCGAAAGCCTGAATGGGTAGCCGCGTCTCGTGAGAGCGCCGCCAACTTCAGCAGCCCAGAAAAGAGCGACACAAGTATCCGGCCGGAAAACGAAGAAGGGACCGATGGGGCAGGGCGAAGAAGACATTCAAAACCGCGCGGAAAACGCCTGAGTTGTATCCACAGATGTCACCGATGCGCACAGATCACTCAGGGAACCGAGAAGGATAGAAGCTTTTTACCCCGTCCCATCTCTTCG
>JAYTTC010000804.1:0-11715 GCA_043745255.1 Verrucomicrobiales bacterium | reverse complement strand
TTCTGTAGTGTCGTCCGTATCGGACGATCCGGGCGGGGATGGGCCGATACGGCCCACACTACAGAACTGCAGCCCGGCTTCGGTAGCGTGGTGCAGAGGCCCCGGTCTTTTTTGCGTCTCCTGCGCCTTTTCGCGGCTAAACCCGGCCCTGCCCGTTTCCGATCCTGGGAGGAGCTTTTGCCGCGGAGTGCGCCGAGGATCCAGATCTCACCCACTTTTAATTGCACCCCGGATGGACACCGACCGCCGGGTGGGGGGACCGATCCACAACGCGTGATGCGCCGCCACATTCTGCCCGATCCCACTCGACAAAGGAGGAGCAACAATCCCAAAAGCCCCCAGACAGGGGGCTCCGGGACCATGACGAGGTCATCCACCCACGCCAGTGAGGACCCATCGTCCTGATTGTCATATAAGGTCGCTAGCAAGAGGAGAGGCCGCCCTTGGAGCTCCTCGGGGATCGGCATCGAAAGGCGGAATGACTGCCGGTGGGTCAATTCAGGCTGCAGCGGCGGGGTGGGAATCGATGCGATGTTAATGCGGATCCGGTTCAAGAACACCGTTCCTTCTGTCCGCGGAGCGATGAAGAGTCCGTTCACATCCATCAGCAGCACCACGGCGCTCAGCCCGCTCTGCGCGTCCAGCAATCCCACGCTGAAACTATCCATCACAAAGCCAGGCCCGATCGCTTCGGCTGAGGCGAAGCCAAACTTGAACTCCACGCGACTTGCGGCATCAGCCGAGGATCTTCCCAGGTCGACAATCCTCTGTTGAACCCTGCCGGCATCGCCCGTTTTTAGGGCTATTTGAAGAGTCCCCTGAGCCATCGCCGAGAGGCAGGATCCAGAGAGCAGTAGCAAGGAGATCCAGCCCCTAATCCGAGGGGAGCAGAGGGTCTCGCTCGAAAAAAACGATCGGCCAAAGCCGATCGGAACTGGGACCCATTTCAAGAACCTCATAGTGACTCATTACATACCGACTCAGGTCAGCGAAGGAAAGGTTCTTTGTGGCAGTCGGTCGGTGAGACGTGCGCGATCCACAATCTGCCCCCGCTCTATCCAGTGTTTTTCATTCCCATCCGGAACTCATTTGTGTCACTTTCACCTTCTCAACCTCTGATCCCTGTTATGAAACGCACTAACTTCCTCTCGATTGGATTGTGGCTACTCCTCATCCTCAGCTCTGCTTCAGCCGGTGCCGGATCGACTACAATTTTTGATGGACGGACCTTCTCGGGATGGGACGGCGAGACCAATCACATCTGGCGGATTCAGGATGGCTACGTGACGGGAGGAATCCTAAAAACCGGAGTTAAGGAGAACCAGTTCCTCGCGACTCAACGCGACTACACCAACTTTGTCCTCAGGTTGAAGTTCCGGCTGGTGGGTACCAACGGATTCGTCAACTCGGGAGTTCAGATTCGCAGCCAGCGGGTTCCCAACAATACGGAGATGGCCGGCTATCAGTGTGATTTGGGTGACCCCAGCTGGTGGGGCTGCGTTTATGACGAGTCGCGGCGGAATAAAGTGATGGCTCAGTCGGACATGAAAGCGATCAACGCGGTGCTCAAGCGAGGGGAGTGGAACGACTACCTGATCCGCGCCGAGGGCCGCCGTATCCGGACCTACCTCAACGGTGCCCTGGGAGCCGATTACACCGAACAGGACACCACACTCCCGCAGTGGGGCAAGCTGGGTCTACAGATTCATGAAGGAGGCAAGTCCGAAGCCTCTTTTAAGGACATACAGATCGAGGAACTGCCGTAGCAGCCCGTCGGACTTTTCCCCACTTGAGGTAAGTCCAGCTAGGGAGGTCGACTGTGCTGAGCTAGCGCTTAGAAATCGCCGCGACAGGCTGCTAGATATTTTCCTGCGGAAAAAGAGCCGATCCGTTGATGGTTTCCTTGAAGAGGGAGCGGGGATGGGCCGATACGGCCCACACTACAGAACTACAGCTGGCGTGCCCTCGCACGGTTTTCTTCTTCTGTAGCGTCGTTCGTATCGAACGATCCGGCCGGAGGATGGGCCGATACGGCCCACACTACAGAACTGCAGCGCGCGTGCCTCACGCGGTTTTCTTCTTCTGTAGCGTCGTCCGTATCGGACGATCCGGCCGGGGGCTAGCGGCAGGTGTGATCCCAGTTCACTCCCCTCGGAAAAACGAGTTTGAATCCTCGGCATGCACCGGTCGTCTGGTGTCCTTGGGTTATTGAACATCCCGAGCCGGGTGTTCGTGTCCGTCTCCAACTGAGGGTCCGATCTGAGTTGAGTCCTTCAACCGAAGTCTCGTGGCAGCGAAATAAAACCAATGAAATTTGTCTGGATTGCAGTTGTGATAGGCGGACTCGCGGCCGGGGGGTGGTATTACTCCAAACAAGCCAAACCCCTGTCGGCCAGCAACACCGCAGACACGACGCAGCGTGCGACTACCACGACGGCAGAGAACCGCAATATACGGTTTATGGTCAGTGCGGCGGGTGAGATCACCCCGGCGGAACAGATCAGCGTCCGACCCGAGATCAACGGCAAGATCGCCAGCCTCACTGTCGATATCGGCGATGTGATCAAAAAGGGAGAAGTCTTCTTCACCATGGACGACCGGGATCTTCAGATCGAGAGGGAGAGCCAGGACAAAGAGATTGAGCGAGCGAAGGTTCAACTCGGTCAGGCAGAGAGAAATTATCTCCGCAATAAGCAGCTTTTCGAGGAGAAGCTGGTATCCCAGGAAGTCTACGAGGACTACCGCACTCAATATGAACTCTCCAAGAACAGTCTCTCCAAAGCGGAGAAAGCGCTCGAGTTGGTCATGGACCGACTCCGAAAAACGCGACTGATCGCTCCCTTCGATTGCACCGTGCTCACTCGACCCGTTTCCGTGGGGCAGGCAGTCTCAGGATCCGGCGGGTTCAATAGCGGCACGGAGGTGCTCTCGGTCGCGGATTTGAATCAGCTGATCATCAATGCGCACATCAACCAAGCCGACATCACTCGACTGATGGTAAATCAAGAGGTCGAAGTTTCTGTGGAAGCCATCCAGGGGTTGAAGGTGACCGGCACCGTGGAGCGAATCGCTCCGCAGGCGACCCTCAAGAACAATATCAAAGGGTTCTCCGCTCGGATCCTGCTTCGGAACGTTGATCCCCGGATCCGACCGAGCATGACCGCGAACATAAAAATCCCCGTCGCCTCCGCCGACAATGTGCTCGCGGTGCAATTGGCAGCGGTCTTCACCGAGCAGAATCAGACGTCGCAGCAGATGGATCGCTTCGTGTATTTGAAAACCGAAAACGGATTCGAACGACGTTCTGTCGAAATCGGAGTCTCCGACTATTTCTACGTGGAAGTGACCCAGGGATTGAAGAGCGGCGATGTCCTCTCGCTGGAGGAGCCGAAGGAAGAAGCAGACAAACGAACCAAGTCTAAACTGGCCGGACAGGCTCCCACCAGCTCACCCACAACGGCTCCAGCCAAACGGTCCGC
This sequence comes from Verrucomicrobiales bacterium, assembly GCA_043745255.1. Taxonomy (GTDB): domain Bacteria; phylum Verrucomicrobiota; class Verrucomicrobiia; order Limisphaerales; family UBA11320; genus UBA11320. The sequence continues at coordinate 8,236 of JAYTTC010000804.1, read as the reverse complement.
GCCCAGCGCGACCCCTGCGCCGTCAACCAACACGAACGCCTCCAGGGCAGGCAGCACTGCAACGCGAATCCCTGCGGCTGGCTCGTAGTCGGTAGCCGGTCGCTCACCCGCTGTATTCAAAGTCCCATGCCTCTGGTTGAACTTCGCAACGTCAGCAAAATCTATCACTTGGGCGGTGAAACCATCCGCGCGCTGGACGATCTTTCCCTCGACATCGACGCAGGAGAATTTGTTTCCGTGATCGGCCCGTCAGGAAGCGGCAAGTCGACGCTGATGCACATCCTGGGGTGCCTAGACTCTCCCACGCACGGCACCATCAAGCTCGATGATCGGATGATCCACGATGCCTCTTCTCGCGAGCTGGCCCACATCCGCAACCGTAAAATCGGCTTCGTCTTCCAGTTTTTCAACCTGCTGCCAAAACTGAGTGTGCTGCAGAATGTGGAGCTCCCGATGATCTACAGCGGAGTGGGAGGACGGGAGCGCCACGAGAGATCGATGGAAATGCTCAAACTGGTGGGCCTCGAGAATCGTTCCAAACACCGTCCCAGCCAACTCTCCGGCGGACAGCAACAGCGCGTCGCGATCGCACGAGCTCTGGTCAACCGTCCCAAGATTGTGTTTGCCGACGAGCCTACAGGCAACTTGGACAGCCATACCGGCGAGGCGATTCTGGAACTCTTCCGAAAGCTCAGCAGCGAGGGCCATACCATCATCCTGGTTACTCATGACCCGGAGATTGCAGCCGTCACTCCGCGTCGAATCGAGATTCGTGATGGGAAGGTTGCCAAGAATGTGGATGCCCGTCTTGCTGGCCTCGACCGGAAGGCTCCGGCGCCGGTCTCATGAATCTCGTCAACACCATCGTCTGCGGATTCAAGGAGATTTGGGCTCACAAATTTCGCTCCCTGCTCACCATGCTGGGCATCATCCTCGGTGTCTCCGCGCTGGTAGCGATGTCGGCTCTGGTGAAGGGGATGGAGAACGGAACGCGTGAGGCTCTCGTTGCTGTCGGCGGCCTTGAGAAGATCCGAGTGGAACCTCAGTTCGAGCTTCCCGTCTATCAGCGCCACTTGACCGACCAGATGCGGGGTCTGACCATGGACGACGTCTACGCGCTGCGCGACGGGGCACCTCTCATCAGCAACATCGTCCCTGCGGTCGAGCAATACCGCTATCGCGAACCGCTTATCGCGACCTTCGGAAACAAATCCGCGGAGCCTTTCCTCGTTTCTGGCACCTGGCCGGCGGCCCTTGAGATCAATGAACACCACTTGGCGCACGGTCGCATGTTCAATGAGCTGGACGGCGAAAACGCAAGCAGCGTGTGTGTCCTGGGAACGGGAGTTCGCGATGATCTCTTCGGAACCCCAGAAGAGATGGGACATGAAATCGTTCCTCTGGGCGAGATCATCAATATCAACGGCCTTCCCTTCACGATCATCGGCATGCTTGAGCATTACGAAAGCGAGAGCGCGCATAAGGAGAGGGAGCTCAAAAAACTCCATCCTGAGCTCAATCAGAAAAGCGGTCCGCTACGGAGCCGAGGATGGGGCGGAAACAAGGGAGGCGGGGGCTTCGTCTTTCGGATGAAAAACAACACCATCTTCATTCCGCTGAACACGATGATGGTGAAGTTCCGTGGTTTGATTGGAAACGGAACTGACGGAGGCTCGGTGCAGCTCTCCACCCTGAACATGAAGATCCCTAGTGTCGACCTGTTGGAGCCAGCGCTGCAGCAGGTGAGGAACGTTCTCATGGTCACTCATCACGGCCTCGAAGACTTCACCTTTCGCACACAGGAGGATTGGGCTCAGGAGATCACCACGGTGATCCGAAACGCCCGGCTGAGTGGAGGGGTTATTTCCGGGATCTGTCTGCTGGTGGGTGGAATCGGCATCATGAACATCATGTTGGCCAGCATCTCTGAACGTGTTCGGGAAATTGGAATTCGAAAAGCTATCGGCGCCTCCACGGCGGATATCTTCATTCAAATTTTGGTGGAAAGCACGGTAATCGCGGTCCTCGGCGGCATTGCGGGAATTGGTGCTTCCTATGCGTTGGTAGAGATCATCGCGGCGTCCACCCCTACCGACAATACCCCCGTGATCACCCTCAGCGCGCTGGCCATCGCCTTCGCCTTCAGTGTTGGCGTGGGGATGCTCGCGGGACTGTATCCCGCGATTCGCGCCTCTCGCTTGCACCCCATTCAAGCTCTGCGCTACGACTAGCCTGGAGTCTGGACACTCTTGACATGATTGTCATCAATACCATTCTGATCGGTCTGAAGGAGATCTGGACTCATAAGTTTCGATCTATTCTCACCATGCTCGGGATTGTGCTTGGAGTGGCCAGCCTCGTGGCCATGGCCGCGATCGTGAAAGGGATGGAGAATGGGATGAAGGAGGCCATGATCGCCATGGGAGGATTAGACAAAGTGCTGATTGAGCAGCAGAAAGTCCCGGTTTTCCAAAACCATCTGCGAGACTTAGCACCGGGACGCACCATCAACGACGTCATGGCGCTTCGCCAAAGCGCACCCCTGCTCCGTATCGTTTCCCCCTCGATGGCCTTGGATCGATATGTCGTTTCAAGAGCTGGCAAGACCTTTCGCCCCGCTGAAGTCGCAGGTGTGTGGCCCTCCGTGATGGAGATGAATCTATATGAACTCGAGCATGGACGGTTCTTCAGCGATCTGGACGAGGAGCGAGCCAACAGCGTCTGCGTCATCGGGACCGGGGTCCGCGATGAACTCTTTGGTACCGTGCAGGAAACGGGCCGTGAGATTGTTCCTATCGGAGAAGAAATTCTGATCAACCAGCAGCCCTTCACCATCATCGGGATGTTCAAGAACTACGAGAGTGAGATGGATCGCAAAACGCGTCTTGAAGGCCTGCAGCAGACCAATCAAGTGCAGACCTCAGGCCCCACCCGCCAGCGGGGCTGGGGTCGCAAGGGATGGAATGCTTTCTGGCGAAAAAATAATGTGGTCTACATGCCTCTGAACACCATGTGGGTGAGGTTCAGAGCGTCCACCGGAACCAACAACGTTCCAGATCCCACCCTCTCGAGTATCGATATAAAAGTCGCCAGTCTCGACGGTCTCGAAGCCGCCCTGCAGCAAGCTCGAAACGTCCTGATGGTGACGCACCAGGGGATTGAAGATTTTAGCTTTCGCACCCAGGAAAATCAGATCGAGGACATTAACAAGCGAATCAAGAACGCGCGGCTGAGTGGCGGGATCATCGCCGGGCTCAGCCTGCTGGTGGGCGGGATCGGCATTATGAACATCATGCTCGCCAGCATCAACGAGCGCATTCGGGAGATAGGGATCTGCAAGGCCATCGGTGCCACCGGTTTCTCCATCTTCCTTCAGATTCTCATCGAAAGCATGGTCATATCAGTTTTGGGAGCCCTGCTCGGCTTGGCTGCCTCCAAACTCCTGGTCATCGTGCTCAGCGAACTGTCACCCACTCAGAACTCTCCAGTGCTTCAGACCGATGTGATGATCATCGCCCTCCTCTTCAGCGCGGCAGTCGGGGTCGTGGCAGGACTGTTCCCTGCAATCAAGGCGGCGAGACTGAATCCCATCGCGGCCTTGCGCTACGAGTGAGCGGTCAACTGTCGCGAAAGCAGTCGTTGTCGTTTTAGATTGGAAGGCAAGGCATTCGGACGGTTCTCCTCCGCAGCTCCCGACTCGGGATCTCAAGTAAAGGGGCGACCGGGGAATACTGGCTTGGCACCCGTTGGCGATGGTCCCCGTCGCCTGAAGAAAGGATGCTCGCCGCTCGCAAGCCCACCCGGTTCGCCGAGTTGGCTTCAATCCAGGCGATCGAAGGAAAAACTTGGAACCATCCCGTGGTAGTCGGGGACAAGCTCTACCTCCGCAGTTCCCAGGAGGCCGCCTGCTTTCAATTGCCGCTGGCCGAACTCAATCAAAAGGCGGAGGCCAAGCAGCCATGAGCACACCCCACGCCTTCCTCTTCCTGAACTGTTATTCCGTCCGTAGACGCGTTGCTTGAGCTGCCGGGCGATTTCCCATCGTTCCTGAGACGTCATGCAGATCTGTTGCTCAATATCCCAATCTGCAGCGCTCCGAATGTCGGCAATGCCGAGCTCCGCGTTACCGACATTACCGGAAAGGAGTGAGGAAGCACCCGCTGCACCCCGAGGGTAGTCGTCAGGCAAGAGCGATGTCACAGCCGCCCAGAGCACCCAACTTGCCCATTTATCCATCGTGATGAGCTTGATCCAGCTTTGTCTGAACTAGTGAACAAGCCATAGCCGTCCGCTCTGGGTTCGGATGGAGGCGGGGCTTCTCGGTTTACCTCGATTGACGTTTTTTATGCCATCTACTGTTGAGAATACCTCCCTTCCGCCGAACAGTGCTCAGCCTCGTCGTTCTGGAGCTCTCCCATGGAAGATCACTTGGTTGTGGGTAGAGAAGAAGCTACAAGATTCTCGCCTTTCCGCGGCGAGCCTAGTTCGCGCTGAGTCCCGTCAGAATCAATCCCCTGGGCAATAGCCGTGTAGGGTCTCCTCAGGGAGTTGGTCTGATGACTTCAGACGTTACAGCGCACGGTCCTAACAACGATGTGCCGCTGCCCACCGCTGTTCCGAATCCTGCCCGCTTTCCCGGCGGCTCAGGGAGAAACACGTTTGATCTCGAAATGATGAATGACGGGTTTCCGGAGCGACTCGATCTTGGATTCGCTGTCGGCCACCTCATCATCCAGCTTCTTCAATTCCGCGCGACGTCGGGATTCAACCTCTCCCCCCTGCGCCCAGGACGGAAACAAATACAACTGCACTTCACGCCATCGGCGGAAATACACATTGTTTTTCTTGAAGACCTCACCGAGCAGCTCACGCGATTGTTTGGTAATCGATCCCGCGTTGTTGGAAAGGTTTATTCCTTTCTTCAATTCATCCCCATCCGTCTTCATCACGGACTCACCGTCGATGAGGATTTCATACGAACCCGAAGCGAGTCCAGACACTCCCAGCTCATACTGGCTCAGATCCTCCAGAATGGGTGCGATCTTCAATGCGGGCTCAGCCCGTTCGTCTACCGGAAATGGAAGCGCTTCATCGATGCGATCGAAGCTTACACCGGAATCGGACACCGCAACCCGTTCCACTTTGCAGCCGCTGCTTTTAGCACTGCCGCTTGGGACGGTGATGGACGCGCTGGAAACCGGCGCGGTGGCCCCCAATCCTTTTAGCACCGCCCACGCCATGATGGTATGCCCGGCAGGCCCGGGATGAACCGCGTCACCCCCCCCAATGAATGCCTTGGGATCCTTAGCTCGCTCCGCCATCATCACCGCCATGTAGGGGTCAAACTGATCCACAAAACCCGCCCCGTGTTCCTGCGCCACCTGCTTCAATCCATCCGAAAACTTTCTCAAAGATTGGTTGCGAATGTCCTGATCGGGATCCGGACGCTTGTCCTCGATGGGCTGGGGAGTTAGGAAAGAGACGCGTGCCCCGGCACCGGAGAGCACCTTTTGCAATTGAGACTGACTTCGTGTGTATGCCTTAAAGATGTCCGGGCGGAACTTTTGGTAGGAATGATCATTCATTCCAAACTTGATGGTCACGAAGGTCGGGTTCAACGGGAGCACATCCCGAGACAATCCCTTTCCGACCGAATCCTCTACCGTCCGCTGCTGCGCATCATCCTCCGCTGCGAAAAGCTTTACCTCGTCCGGGTGCGCACGCTGGCGGAGCCAGGCCGTGTCCCCTCCCCATCCCACATTGCGAAAACTCAACTTCCACAGCGGATGACGCGTGAGCGCATACGCTTCAATATAGGTGGTGTAAAGACGCTGCTCGGTAATGCTGTCACCCAGGAAAACCACGCGATCGCCGTCGCGAATGGCAAACTGAGCGCATGCAAGCCAACTCGTGGAAAACAGCAAAGCAGAAACCAGAAGAATTCGTCGGATCATAAGGTTGCGATAGACGGAAACAACCATGAGCGATCAACACTTGCAAGCACACAACTCAGTCCGGCTTTGAATCTGCTAAAAAAGGAGACCACCAAAAAAGGGGAATCCGCGGAAAACAGCTCAACGCGGTGGTCGAACCGCCTGGCATCCTACGCCAAGGCCAAGGGCGGCACTGTAGGCTATTCCTTGACACGCGATTGCTGCCGTCTCGACGGTATCCGACTTCAGACCAACGGCTGGCAGGTGCGTCCTCTAACAGTTGAGCACGTCGAGTCATCCTTCTTTGCCGACGATTCGGTTTTTCCAGCTGGGAGCATCACCTTTGACCACGCTCTTATCATGCGCGATCTTAGCCACCAGTGGCACGATGAGGGCGATATCTTAACCGAAAGAGCGCCTACCAAAGATGCGAGGTAGGCAGGAGCGCTGCTGCTTACTTCGCGTGTTGGAGGGAGCCGCGTCAGAGGACGACAGGTATAGAGCACCCGCGTATCACAGCTTCGCTACGTTTCAGTTGCCATTCACGCATGCCACGGACCTGGCCGCTGAAGCGGCTGCTCAAATAACTCGCGTCAGCTCCTTCTTGAATTCCCAGAGTCCCAAGAGGAAGCTGCGGCATGTCCAAACAGTCGATTGATATCGGGTATAACGACAAGCTACCAGGGCTCGCCAAGCTTCTGTCCTCGGTGAAGCGCCCTGGGGATTTCTATTCTCACGGGACTCTCGAGACGCCCATGCCTCGACTTGAGATCGACGGCCTGGGAACGATCGCCTTCCCGGTCCTCCCTGCACAGGCTCGTGACATCATCCAGCGTTGCCATCTCGCGCCCTACGGGCGAGGCGAGGCGACCCTGGTGGACACCTCCGTGCGCAACGTATGGCAGCTCTCGCCGACCCAATTCCACATCACCGGAAAGTCCTGGGCGACGGCCTTGAACACGATCGTAGGCCGGATCGCGAACGACCTCGGCTGTGTGGATCAGGAGATCTCGGCCGAACTCTACAAGCTCCTGCTCTACGAACAGGCTGGATTCTTCAAACCCCACCGGGATACGGAAAAAGCCGAGGGAATGTTTGGGACTTTGGTGGTGGTGTTCCCCTCTGAGCATACCGGCGGGGAACTCATCGTCCGCCACTCGGGACGCGAGGTTTCCCTGCGGCTCTCCACCACGGAACACTCCGAACTCTCATTCGCGGCATTCTATGCCGACTGCGAACATGAGGTGCTCCCGGTTAAGACCGGACACAGGCTTTGTTTGATCTTCAACCTCGTCCAGGCGATCAGTAACAAGGGGAACAGTTCTCTGCTCCGCCCGCCAGAGTACGCCCACGAAACGCAGGCCGCTGCCGCGCTCATCCGGGAGCATCTCTCTGGGATCGGTGCCCCCGCCAAGCTTGCCTATCTGCTCGAACACCATTACACGCCAGCCGCACTCTCGTTCGAGGCGCTGAAGAATGGAGACGCAGCTCTCGGCAAGGTCCTGAGTGAGGCAGGGCGCAAGGCGGGATGCGCGATCCACTTGGCGATCGTGCATATTGAGGAAGTGGGCTCGGCGGAGGTCCCCTACGAGCCTAGCTTCAGACGGTATCGTAGCTACCGCTTCCAGGACAATCACGATCCGGATGCCGCCCCCGCCGACTTCGAAGTGATCGAGGTTACCGAGCGAGACGACTTCGTGTCTGACTGGGTAGGGCTGGACGGTCGTTCGGTCGCTCTCGGTCCCATACCGCTGGGGGAAGATGAATTGTTGCCGGCCGGGGCTCTGGATGGCGAGAAGCCGGATGCTGCTCGTGTGAGTGAGGCCACGGGGAATGAGGGAGCGACTTTCGAACGTTCGTATCATCGGGCTGCGATCGTGCTCTGGCCGCTGGACCGGGAGTTCCAGGTCCTGTTGCAGGCGGGTGTTGGACCGGCTCAGGTGGTCCTCAATCGAGAATTTGCGGAATGCCTGAGCAGAAACGCAACCAAACCGGCTCGAGCTTCCGCGATGATCCGGTTGCGGGAGCACGCGGATGCCCTCCTCGAACGTTGGGAGACTCTCTCGCCGTATGAGCCCTATTCGCGGATCAAGACCGCCCAGCCGAGCCGGGCGGACATGTTGACCCTGCTCATCGAACTGGAAGACACACCATCGATCGAGAGGTTTATCGAGAATGTGATCACATCCAAATACAACGGTTCGGAGAACCGGTTACTGGTCGCGGCGGTTCGCAAGCTCAGCGCGAGTTCCGCCTCCCGTTTGCTTGCTGGTCTCGCCTCTCAAAACACCCCGCACCATCCT
>JAYTTC010000803.1:0-3143 GCA_043745255.1 Verrucomicrobiales bacterium | reverse complement strand
CCACGCCGACGGACGCGTGTTGGTGGACATCCAAGGCGATCTCACCCCTGCCCTCATCTCCCAGATTGAGCGAGGCCGAGGAACGATTCTGAACCGTTTCCCCAAACAACGAGCGATGCGTGCGTGGGTCCCGGTGACCCTGATCGAATCCCTCGCTTCGAGCCGGGATGTGCAACACATCCGTCCAGCCGCCGAAGCCACGACCAACTCTGGATTGATCGATTCGCAGGGCGACCTCACCCATCTGGCCGCAGAGGCCCGCCTGACTTATGGAATCGGAGGCGATGGGGTCAAGATCGGGGTATTGTCGGACAGCGTGGATTACCTTTCGGACTCCCAAGCCAGGGGCGAACTTCCCCGCGAGGTCACCGTTTTGCCAGGGCAAGCTGGCACGAGCGGAAAGGGTGAGGGCACGGCGATGCTGGAACTCATCCACGATCTCGCACCGCAGTCAGACCTCTATTTTGCCACTGCATTCAGCAGCGAGGCTTCGTTCGCAGAGAACATCCGCAACCTGTATGCTGCAGGATGTCGAGTGATCGTGGATGACGTTTCCTATTTCCGCGAATCCCCCTTCCAAGATGACCTGATCAGCCGGGCCATCCTCGAGGTCTCCGCAGGCGGGGCTCTTTACTTTTCCGCTGCCGGAAACTCAGGAAACAAGAACGACAACACCGCCGGGGTGTGGGAGGGCGATTTCCTGGACGGCGGCCCAGCCACCGTGGGCCGGGGCGGCAGGCTCCATGACTTCGGCGGCAACACAGTGAACTCCTTTGTGGCCGGCGGTGGGTTTCGTCGAGTGGATCTCTTCTGGGCGGATCCGCTGGGTCTGTCCGCCAATGACTATGATGTTTACTTGCTCGACGCCAATGGACAGGTGGTGGCGAGTTCGACCAACGTGCAGAATGGGAACGACGACCCCTACGAAGCGATTCCGAACGTGGTATCCGGAGATCGAATTGTGATCGTGAAGTTCTCCGGAGAGAACCGATATCTGCGCCTGGCCACCGGACGCGGCCGACTGGGGATCGCGACGGCAGGGGCCGTCAGCGGACACAACGCCTCCAGCGCCCCCAATGCCTTGTCAGTGGCCGCCACTTGGATTCGATCGCCGGCGACACCGTTCCTTGGAGGTCCAGTGAACCCCACCGAGCCCTTCAGCTCCGATGGACCTCGGCATGTGTTCTTCAACCCGGATGGAAGCGCCATCACTCCGGGAAATTTTTCATCCACTGGGGGCCGGTTGATCTCCAAACCGGACCTCACTGCAGCGGATGGTATTTCCACCTCCGTTCCCGGGTTCGAGGCGTTTTTCGGCACCTCAGCAGCAGCCCCGCACGCGGCAGCGATCGCTGCCCTTGTCTGGTCCTACAACCCTGCGTTGAGTCCGGCATCCGTGCGTGCAGCCCTGTTGCAATCCGCTCTCGACATCGAGGCGGTGGGTCAAGATTCCAACTCCGGTGCGGGAATCGTCATGGCTCCCTCTGCGGTGGAGGCCGCACCGGCCCCGCCGCCGCGACTGGTCTATGACTCAGCCCTGATACTGGGCGGAAACGGCAACGGCACCTTCGATCCCAATGAATGCAATCAGGTGTTTCTTCAACTTCGCAGTGGGATCGGAGCCAATGGTGCCACCGCAACCGGGGTTCGCGCCACGATTCGAAGCCTCACGTCCGACGTCTCGATCGAAGCTATTCCGGTCAATTTCCAGGATGCGCCCGCCTCAGGCATCACCACCAACACTGAGCCCTTCCTGATCAGCACACGGCCTACCTTCGTATGCGGCACTCCGGTGGCTCTCGAACTCTCCATCGAGATCGAAAACGGACTCACGACCACTCAACGGATTGAGCTTAGCTCAACCCCCCCATTGATTGCCCCACCGGTGAGCTTTCCCGCAATCGGGACACCCCTCCTGGTTCCGGATCTTGCCACCGTCGATTCCCAGGCCATTGTTTCTGGCATCTCGTTGCCAGTCGCTCAGATCACGGTCTCCCTTCACCTCACGCACACCTATGTTTCCGATCTGGTGCTGACTCTGATTGGACCCGATGGAACCGCAGTGCTGCTCTCCTCACGCAACGGAAACGGGGGACAAAACTACGGATCCAACTGCTCCGCGCCCACCGTATTCGACGACCTCGCGACCCGGACTCTGGTCTTCGATAGCGCACCCTTCGAGGGAGCGGTGCAACCGCAGTCGCCGTTGGCGGTGTTCAATGGAAAGTCTGGGAGCGATCTCAACGGAATCTGGACACTCCGTGTGAGTGACGTCGCCGAGCCGGACTCGGGAATTATTCAATGCTGGACACTCCAGGTCGCGCCCATTCAATGCCTTGATGGAAGTGGCGCATGTTTCGCGGCCCCCACCTTCCTTGCCCAGCCACGGTCCATTCTAGGCACCAATGGTCTTTCGGCGGAGTTCGTCGCGCTGGCGGACGGCACCGCACCGTTCGCCTACCAATGGTTCTTCCAGGAAACCAACGCCATACCGGGCGCCACCGAGTCTGATCTGGTTCTCCCGCGGATAACGCCCGCGGACGCGGGCTACTATTCGGTGGTGGTGAGCAACCGTTACGGAGTCGCAACCAGCGATCCAGCCCTCCTCACCGTAGTGCTTCCTCCAATGTTCGTCGTGCAGCCGGAAAGCGTGATTGCGACCACTGGCAATGACGTCACCTTCTCCGTCGTTGCGCTCGGCACCGCTCCCCTGCATTACCAGTGGTATCGGGACGGAACACTTCCGTTGGCTGGGGCGACTCAGGCCAGTCTGCTGCTCTCCGCCGTGGGCGAATCCGATGCCGGAAGCTACTCCGTGTTCGTGAGCAACCCTTTCGGCAGCGCAAGCAGTGCTAACGCTGATCTGAAGATTGTGGAGCCCCCTTCGATTCTGCAGCAACCCTCCGGCACGAACGTCACCGCCGGATCCACGGTCATGCTATCGGTAGTCGCCAAGGGCTCTCTGCCATTGAGCTACCAATGGTATCGCAACGAAACGATAGCGATCGACGGAGCAACGAAAGCGACGCTCCTTCTGCTCAATATTTCCCCCGAACAGAGTGGCGGGTATCTGGTGGTGGTAAGCAATCGGTTCGGCATCTTGAACAGCAGCGAAGCGGTGATCACCGTGACGGTTCCCAACC
>JAYTTC010000802.1:0-3153 GCA_043745255.1 Verrucomicrobiales bacterium | reverse complement strand
TCACCTCGGTCTCGTTCATTTTCACGCCGAGGTGCTTCAGGCGCATGGTGACAGCCGCTCGACCGCTGTGCTTGGTCAAGGGGAGTTGGGTGCTGCCCCAGCCTACCTCGCGAGGGTTCATGATCTCGTAGGTCTCTCGCTTTTTAAGAATGCCATCCTGATGGATCCCGCTTGAGTGAGCGAAGGCATTTTCGCCGACGATGGCTTTGCTCCGCTGGACGACGAGGCCGCTCATGCGCGAGACGAGCCGGGAGGATTTCACGATCTCTCGAGTGTTGACCCCGCACTCGAACCCGCCGAAGAAGTCTTTGCGGGTTTTTATGGCCATCACTAATTCTTCCAATGCCGCGTTGCCCGCGCGTTCGCCGATTCCGTTCACCGTGCATTCCACCTGACGCGCGCCATTCCGCATCGCCGCGAGTGAGTTAGCCACCGCCAATCCGAGATCGTTGTGGCAGTGGACGCTGATCACCGCTTTTCTGGTGCGAAACTCCTCCACCGATTGATGGAGTTGGCCGATGAGTGCTCCGAATTGGTCCGGCACGGCCCAGCCCACGGTATCGGGGATGTTCACCGTGCTAGCCCCTGCTTTGATCACCGCACGGCAGACCTCGATGAGGAAATCCGGCTCCGTTCGCGATGCATCCTCGGGGGAGAACTCCACGTCATCCACGAGACCGCAGGCGCGTTGCACCCCCTCGACCGCGAGACGAATGATCTCATCGCGTGCCTTGCCGAGTTTGAACTCACGATGAATTTTGGAGGTGGCGAGGAAGACGTGGATGCGCCCCTTCTTTCCCGCCGGCTTGATCGCCGCTCCGGCGGCGTCGATGTCCTTGGGAACGCATCGAGCCAGTCCGGCGATGATCGGTCCTTTCACTTCCCGAGCAATGGTCTGAACGGCCTCGAAATCGCCGTCGCTCACGATCGGAAACCCCGCCTCAATGACATCGACTTTGAGTCGAGCGAGCTGTCGCGCCACTTCGACCTTCTGTCGCAGATTCATCGAGGCTCCAGGGCATTGCTCACCATCGCGAAGGGTGGTGTCGAAGATGAGGATTCGTTCGTTTTTCATGTTCTACTTTCGTTTGCGGCGATGGCGTTCACGCGTTCTGGTCTCAACTCCGGTCAGCTTAGCTCGAGCTCTAGAAAACAAAAAACCCCACCGCCAGGTTTGGCAGTGGGGTCTTGAAATTGGTCGCTCAACTCAATGCCCTACTGCCGGCCTGCTCAGCAGCAGACCGGTAAGAAGCAGCAGTCGAGTGTTCAAGAAACTAATCACGAGCGGCACCAATACGCCAGGATGGTGAGTGGGTCAAATAATTTGTGCGGAATTTATGTTCGCAGTGCGGGACCGCGAGAGCTTGCGTCGTCGACTCGCCACCAAGACAGTGACCATTCCCACGCCGAGGATGATGGCCAGGATCGCTAAAAACGGGGCTAGAATCGCCAGGAGGGTGAGGAGTGCTGAGCCTCCAAGTTCCAAGGTGGAGACCAGTGGATTCGCCAGTCCGGCCGTGGTGAGGGTGGATGCTGCTCGCGTGAGGACGGTGGTTGATTGAACGGCCGCTGCCAGTCCGCCGCCAGCGATGACGGCAAGGCTCCAGCGGAGGAATGGGCTCATGTCGGTCATCACTGAGGCCGAAACGATGATCCCGGCTAGGATTGCCGCCGGCGTGGAGACGGTGTCCAGGAAGTGATCGAGCCAGGGAACGTAGTAACCCGAAACCTCCAGCACCGTGGCGATTCCGAGCGCGAGCAGCGCTGCGTGGGATCCCAGCCATTGAAAGTCCGAGGCCAGAGTGAGATGGCCCGCGTGCGCGGCCAGACTGATGCCAAGCAAGGGCACGAAGACTCGGAACCCACAGGCCGCGCTCAGTCCCAATCCAATGCAGATCGCTAGAGTCGTTTCCATAGAATGACGTTCCGGGGAACGCCCGGGGAAGAACCCGGTCGGGAGAGGAAAAGTTGCAAACGGTTCCCTGGCCTGCTCACCCCGCCAGGATCACATCCCGCCTATCAGCCTGTCGGACTTATCCCCAACGGACGAGAGTCCGGCTGCGAAGCTCGTTTGTGCTGATCTCTCCCTCAGGAAGAAGCGGAAGACTGCATGGCAGGGTGGAGACGGTCTAAAAGGCAAGCGGAGCGGGATGGAGAAAGGGGGAATGGGCCGGTTTTGAAGAGTCAGATGGAGTTTCCCCAAAATCCGGCAGCCGGATTTTGATTCTAGCAGGCCGACGCCCAGAAAGCCCTGGAACCAAGGAATAGCCCGGGTGGGCACTTGCAGAACGACATTCTAAGTCCGACGGCCTGCTAGCGCGAGGAGAGGAACTTCGATGCGACGTTCCCCAAACAGCTCGGCTAGCCTGGCGCTTCGATAGGCCCAAATCCGTTTGACGTCCCTCCTCACGAACAGAGCGTTGATCAGAGCTCCACCCGGGACCGCGTATCGGACATGATCGATCATCTGGGTCCCACCCTCACGCTCTTCAAAGCGATGCTCATGAATCCAAACTCGATACGGCCCGCGTCGTTGTTCGTCGACAAAGCGATGCGGTGGGTCCCAGGCCGTGATCTCGCTCTGCCATCGAACGGGGAATCCATGAATCTTAAGTCGATAGTCGATCAGAACTCCCTTGCGCATCTCGATCGGTGCCGGGGTCAGCACGTTGAACTTCACCCACGGGGGAGTGAGTGACTCAAGATTGTAGGCGTCCGCGAAGAATGGAAATAGCTCCCTGAGAGGTTGCGGGAGCCAGATTTCCGAATGCAGGGTATGCAGTTTCACGATGGCAGAGGGATTGGGCGTCGATCGTTCATCTCTTCCTATATCGACCGGAATGTATCCAGCCATGCAGTAAATTGATTGTGATCTTCGACACGACTGGCCTGGATCGACTTGAGAGCTTCGGAGTAGGCCCGCGCAGCCCGCCCCCCCCCACGATTCTAGTATCAGCAGGGAGGAAACTGCGGAGTGCGCTCAACTCCCCCGGTAGATTGGGATCGTCCGTCGGATAAACGATGCTGAGGGCCATTCGAATCGAGTGTGTTGCGTCTAACATGTGTGAATAATATGAGACAAATATTCGACATTGGTAACTTTAGCGACGTTTCTGTGGATTGCAAGGGACCGATCCTACATCAGGAAATACC
>JAYTTC010000801.1:0-11767 GCA_043745255.1 Verrucomicrobiales bacterium | reverse complement strand
TCCAGAACAGATTGGCGAAGGGAAGCATGGCAGCGAAGGGCGCGACCCCCAATATGGAGACCCAGATGATTTGTTTGCGCCCGATCCGATCTCCCACCGATCCTCCCAGGAGCGTCCCCACCGCCCCCGCGAAGAGGAATAAGAACAGGTACAGCTGAGACGCCTGCACCGACAGACCAAAGCGGTGAAGGAGGTAAAAGGTGTAGTAGTTGGTCATCGAAGCGAGATAGAAAAACTTCGAGAACATCAGCACCAGGAGGACCGACAGCGCGAGCAACACCTGGCGACGACTCAGCGAGGAGTGTCGAGGAGCGGACGCACGGCGATGAGTTACCGTGTCGGCTAATCGCTGCTGATACCATCCACCCACTCGCGTGAGGACAATCATCCCGGCCAGGGCGAGGACGCTGAACCAGAGGATGTGTCGCTGTCCACGCGGCACGATGATCCACGCCGCGAGAAGCGGGCCGAGCGCAGTACCTGCGTTCCCACCCACCTGGAAGAGAGATTGAGCAAATCCGTGTCGGCCGCCGGAGGCAAGACGAGCCATGCGTGAGGACTCGGGATGAAAGACAGCAGATCCAACCCCAACCAGTGCGGCCGCGATCATCACCACACTATAGCTGGACGCGAACGCCAGCAGGATCAGACCGCACAGGGTGACCCCCATCCCAAAGGGCAGAGAGCGGGGTTGTGGATGGCGATCGGTGTACATCCCGACGATGGGCTGCAGCACCGAGCTGACCATTTGAAAGGTCAGGGTGATCAGTCCGATCTGGGTGAAGTTGAGCTTGAACGATTCCTTCAGCAGCGGATAGAGGGCCGGAATGAGCGCCTGAATCGAATCGTTGAGGAGGTGACAGAAACTCAGCGCAAAGAGGATTCGCACCGCGGAGGTGGACTCCTCGAATGAAGAACGCATCGGAAGGGCTTCAACTTCGGCGGTGGTGGGATGGATTTTGGGCATAAAAAAAGCCCTGCTTCCTTTCAGGAGCAGGGCGTTTGAAAGTTTTATATGGGTTACTCTCGCGCGCTCTGCTCCCGGGTTACCCACAGAACCAGATGAGCCAGGGTGCGCTGAGCGACAAGAGTCATGGGAGCGGCAGCGACGTGCGCGGAGGACGCGCAGATCTTCAGGAACGGTGACTGGCCATTGCAGCTCATCTGTCACGGGAACCCTAGCGATTCGAAAGAAGTTGTCAATCGATCACCGTTTCGTTGCGAAGAGTCGCGATTGGGTATCGAATCGTGAGATGCAACTCCACAGTCCCCGGCACCCGGCAACCCGCACCGGGACCCCATCCAAGGGGGGCGCAAACCGTCGGTGGATGATGCTGGGGTTCTTGATGGCGCTTTGTTTTATCAGTCACTTCAACCGGGCGAGCATCACCAGCGCGGGTGACGAACGAATGATGCAGCAGTTCGGCATCTCGCCCGCGCAGATGGGCGTCGTCTACTCAGCGTTCTTGATGGTCTACACTCTGTTCATGATTCCCGGCGGCTGGATGATTGATCGTCGAGGCCCGCGTCTCACCCTGGCGTGCATGGGCTTTGGTTCAGCTCTGTTCTGTGCTTTCACGGGAGGAATCGGCTTTGGGCTTTTCGCCGCGAGCCAGGTCTGGCTCTCGCTGTTAGTCGTCCGATCGCTGATGGGACTGCTAAGCGCACCGCTCCACCCGGGAGCAGCGCGCACCGCCGGCAATTGGTTTCCGCCCGAGCAGCAGGCCCTGGCCAATGGACTGATCACCGGCGCATCGATCCTCGCTTACGCGGCGGTTCATCCTGTGTTCGGTTCACTCATCGATCGATTTGATTGGCCCATCGCGTTCGTTATCACGGGAACGGGCACAGCGCTCCTTTCGATGGCCTGGTGGATTTTCGCTGCGGACGCCCCACTACACCTGCGGGAACCCGTGCCTAACCCGCAGCTGACTCGAGAAAGCGAGAACGTCTCCGCCGCAGCGGCCACGAGCCGGGGGAAGACTCGAAATCTGTTGCTCCTGACCTGCAGCTACGCGGCAGTGGGATATTTTCAATACCTGTTCTTCTACTGGCTTCATTATTACTTCGACTCTGTGCTCCACATGGACAAGGCGGACAGCCGGTACTACGCCGGTCTGCCCAACCTAGCGATGGCGGCATGCATGCCGATAGGCGGGTGGCTAACCGATCTCGCGGTTCGTTGGCGGGGCCAGAGTTCGGGAAGATCGCTTTTGCCAAAATTCGGAATGCTCCTGAGTGCGCTGTTTCTTGCCTGCGGCATTTTCTCCACCGATCGTTTCTGGATCGTGCTCTGTTTCACAGTTTCGCTCGGAGTCCTCGGACTTTGCGAAGCGTCCTTCTGGACGGTGGCAATCAGTCTCGGTGGGCATCGCGGAGGCACCTCGGCCGCCATTATGAACACAGGGGGGAATGGGATCGGCTTACTTGCGCCGATGATCACTCCATGGCTCGGCACTCACCTCGGCTGGGGCTGGGGACTTGGCGTAGGCGCGGTAATCGGCGTGCTCGGTGCGCTATGCTGGTTTGGAATTACCCCGCCCGAAGTCCGTCAGGAGGACTTCACCTAGGACGCCCGTGATGGGAACCGCGAACTCCGAAAAATGGGGCGGCCAGCAACTTTGATTTCGACTTGTCTCACGTACTTTTTCAGCGCCTTCAAATCCGGCTCCATGCCAAGGCCCGGGCCTTCAGGGATATGGATCTGCCCATTGTCATCGGACAATAGCCTCGTGGTGGTGAAGTCGCTCGCAAGCGAGGAGGGCTGAACTGGATACTCGCAAAGGTCGTGGTCGGACATTCCAGCGTAAGGCTGCAAGGAGGCGCTCAGCGCAAGCTGCGTGGTGAAGGTGTGATTAACAAACTGCACCCCCTTGGCGCGCGCGTAGTCCGCGACCTGTTTCGCGGTCGTGATGCCGCCGATGCGCCCAGTGTCGATTTGCACAAAGCCGAGCCCCCCGTAATCCATCATGCTCTTGGCCTGTTGAAAATTATGGCAACCCTCCCCTCCAGCGAGCTTCACAGCGCCACACCGTTTCGCCAAGCTAGCGTAGGCCTGCAAGGCACCGGAGACAAAGGGTTCCTCCAGCCAGGTCGCCCGACAGGATTTCAATGCTCGAAGGCGCGCTAGAGCGGCAGTCACGTTGTCCCCCCATGCCGTGCCGGCATCCACCATCAAGGGGATTTCCTTGCCCAGCCCTTCACGGGCGGCGCGAACGTGATCGGCATCCTCACCCGCAGTCCCGCGACCATAGGGTCCCCAACCGAACTTGGCGGCTCTGAATCCAGCGCGGGCCAGGCGGCGAGCGGCTTTGAACGTTTTCTGAGGATCATCGCCAAACAGCTGCGACGCGTAAGCAGTCTTCGGGTAAGCGCGTTGGTAACCGAGCAATCGCCAGACCGGTTCGTCCAACTTTCTGCCCAGTAAGTCCCAGAGAGCGATGTCGATGCCCGACAGCGTGTGGTCCGCTTGGAGCAGATCAAAACTCTGCGCGCGCACCAATGCGTTAATGCGCCGGATGTCTGCTGCAGTGTTCAACCGTGCTCCGAGCACCGAAGCACTCAGCGGCTTGCAAGCGCTGTGCGACATCGGGCAGTCCCAGCTCGCGATGCAAACCAGCGGGGCTGCTTCGCATTCGCCCCAACCGACGTGGCCGCCGGCTTCGACGCGCACCAGCAACGCGTCCTGACTGCCGTCGCCAATGTCACGAACGATGGGTAGCGACAGGTAAAAAAAGTCTACGGAGTCAATTTTCATTCGGTCCGGCGATCGTCTTCAGTCTGGCCTAATAGGTCGCCCGCCCGCCGGACATATCAAAAGTGAAGCCGGTTGTGAAGCTGGCTTCGGGCGAAACGATAAACGCGGCTGTGGCGGCGAGTTCGTCGAGCGTGCCACAGCGTTTCATGGGGATCTTCTCCGTCATATACGTCACCTGCGCCACCGGCATGCTCTCCACCAGCGGAGTGCGGATCACCGCCGGGGCGAGCGCGTTCACCGTGACGCCGGTTTCGGCGTACTCCTTACCCTGCACCTTGGTCATGCCGATGACAGCGGCTTTCGACGCCGAGTAAGCCAGCATGCCGGCGTTCCCTTCCTTGCCTGCGATGGACGCAATGTGAAGAATCCGACCGTATTTCTGCACTACCATTCCTGGGAGGACCGCGCGGGACGTGTGGAACGAGCCAGAGAAGTTCACGGCGAACACCTTTTGAACATCCGCAGGATCCACTTGGTGGCTTTTTAGATTAGTCACCCCCGTGATGCCGGCACTATTCACCAAGATGTCAATCGCTCCGTCCTTGGCCATCAGCTCAGACACTGCGGCGGCCACCGCGTCACAATCGATGACGTTGCAACAAACTGTCCGACACTCTCCCGGCAGTTGTTCGCGCGCGGATTCGAGGGTCTTCCTATTTTCGTCGAGAAGTATGATTCGGACGCCCAGGGTTTGAAGTTTCCGGGCAATGGCAAATCCGAGTCCCGACGCGCCTCCCGTGATGAGGGCCTGTTGTTCAAACCATGGTTTCACCATACGTTGTCAACCGAACAGATTTACCATCCGGTGTCACTCTAGTTTTCTCCGCGATGTTGAACAGGTTAAGCTGAGTGATAAGTTCATAGGCATCTTGTCACGGCCGAATCGAACCTTAGCCATCGAGGGGCGTTGAAACAAGGACAAGGCACGAACCGTTCCTGAACCCGCTGCTACGGAGTGCGAAGCCGGTAGATGCGGCTCTTGGTAGTGGATCCGATGTCCTCCACACGGGCTGCATGATTGGTTTGGGCCGCTGGGACGGCGGACAGGGTTGACCAGTCAAGCCTGGACAAGTCGTCCTTGTACTCGATCCCATAGCTCCTGCCCGCTATCGCTTCGAAACTCAGAGTCACTCCTCCGGCCTCCAACCGGGCCGCTGTGAGCTTGAGCACGCTCGATCCAACCCGCGGATCGGTACCGGCGAGATATTCTTGCGCATTGGTTAACCCGTCACCATCCGGGTCAGCATCTGCATCGTTGAGGGAGGAGTCGAGACCATAGGCGTTCTCCCAAACGTCCGGGATGCCATCCAAATCGGTATCCACGCCACCTCCTACCGCGGTGCTCGTGATGGTAATCACACGGTTGGTCAATGCTGTCCCCGCTACATTGTAGGCCACGAACTCCAGGCGGTTCGCACCGAGGATCAAAGGCATGGAGGTCTGCCATCGACTGGTCGTGATCCAGGAGAGGGGCAAGGATCCCTTCGCGCCGGCGAGTCGAATGTCGGCGACGTCGATCCAGGCGTTTCCCACGATCACGATGGAGGAGGTCGTTACTAAAAAGTCTGCGCCGTTGTTGTTGGTAATGCTGAATCCGACAGGACGGACCGCAGTGCGCAACTGAGTCTGGAGGAAGCTCGCACGCTGTTTGATGAAGTCCAAGTGGCTGGCGAAGGGTTGAGCAGGCAGAAGCTTTCCATAGTGCTTCGCCCAGTAGGTCATGTAGCTGCCGTTGTAGGTCGAATCAATTATCTCCTGCACCTGTCGGTAGTACGATCTACCCCAAACTGGAAAATTGATTATCTTCTGGAGATCGGAGCTTCCTACCAGGGCCCTACTGGCGTCAAAGAATGCATCCAGATCGTGGGGCAAAAACAAGGCGCGTTGGTCGGATGGCCTAAAGTAGAAGATTGCGTTGTGCTGCGACCCGTCCGCTCCATAGTTGTCTCCGCATCCCGCCAGCGTACACACCGCGAAGGCCCGCAGGCATTCGTCAACATCGAGAACTTGTGAGATCTGGTTCGAAAACGTGATGCCACTCAGGCCCATCGCCTTGGCGAACGGGATGAGTCGCGAGTAATCGTCCCGGCTCTCGTTGTTTTTGATCAGGAATGTCCAACGATAGTTTTCTTTGTCGTCGCCCAGCCCGCGGATGTCGGTGCCCACCACGGAATCAGGAGCAGGCACTTTATTTCCGTCAGGTTTGCCGTTGTCAGTGGCGTTGAGCTGATACACCAACTCATACTCGAACTCCATTCCGTCGCTGCCGTGGGGATACTGCGAGTCGAGGAAATCATCGTAGTAGCGTTGCAGCTGGAGTTCGGCGGTCCCGGTATGCTCCTTGCGGGGGGTGATCACCTGGATCAGATCACTGTATTTGGAAATCATCCCTCCAGCATGATTGATCATGGCGTGGACCAACATCTCGCGCTGCCCGAAATCCACACTTTCCGAGCGATCAATGCCCAAGCGACGGTGCACTCCACGAAATTTCTTCTCACTCGTCAGTTCAACATCGAAGCCCAGGCGGGGGGTCGTGGTTCGGCTGTGCTCGCTCCCCTTCAACCGCACACCAACGTCGTAGAAAGTGTCGCGCTCATCGTAGATCATGGTGCATCCCATTCGATCGTTACTCATCAAATTCACCGTGGTGTGCAGAAGGGTGGCGTCGGCTGGAGTCAGGACGAGTCGGACGGTATGAAGTCCATTGGTCGAGGCGGAACCGTCCTCGACTTTGTAAAGCGCGCGCGCGTCGCGGCCACGGGCGGGAAAAGTGGAAATGGCTCCCAAGGCATCAGCGCTCTCCACGTAAAACTGGACAATGCTGCTGGCTGACTGTCCTGGGATCGTTCCAACATAGATCGGGGCTGAGTCGATCGGTGCCGTGAGTGTCATGCTTGCCCGGGTCCATGCTCCGCCGTCTACCGCCCACCACAGCCCAGCCTCAGCGACTCCGTCCGGATCAGAAACACGGACAGATACGGTGACCGCCTGACTTGCCGGTGGCACGACAGGATCGTGATGGAAATCCCTATAGACAGGCCCCGTGTTGTTCACATAGGTGGAGTTCCGCCGGCCCGGAGTGCCGTGCTGGGCGGGCATAGCCAGAAGGGTGGTCCGGGGCAGGCGATTGAAATAGAGCCGAGTGTGGAGTTGAGGAGTTCCGCTGATCCACTTTGCGCGGAACGAGATCTGGTACTCGCGATTGTTGGCGACATCCCGGTTGTTTGCCAGCGTGGTTTCAGCGTGGTTGCTCATGTGTTCCGTGCCACCGACGGTCATGAGTCGAAGGACTTTATTTCCGGGCTGATCCGGGTCCTCCACGACTTCCCCGTGATGACTTCCGATCACTCGCCATTTCGCGATTCCTTCTTGAAAACCGCCGTTCTGAATCAGCTCTATCGGAGTGCCGCTCGGCGTCTCGATGACGCTCACATCGTCGATAAGAATGGTGCCCGCTTGCAACATACCCATGACAAACTCCTTCCACTGGCCGTCAGGCCCTACCGCGCGGGCCTGGGTCACACCGCGGTAGCTGTAGCTGCGCCACGGCGATCGAGAGGATTCATCGCTGGCCGCCCAGGATTCGGCGACTGAGTTCTCCGCATCCGGATTGCGCAACTCAAGGCTCGCGCCTCCGCCATCGGCGGCCTCCGGCCATCGGCCATTATCGAAGTAGGTAACTTGATCCGCCACGTTGTTTCGCCCATCCCTGAGCAAGAGACGCTCCCCGGCCAAGGAAAGCCGGTTGGTGTACGGACCTGCCACTGTGATCCCGGGATAGTTCTGCAGCAGGCTGGCAGGCTCGCTCGCCACGACGAGATAGGCCCCGGCTCCGAGCGTGGTGCCGGGGGCAAAGCGGAAGTCGATCCCGTCATCTAGTCGCCAGCCCGTCAAGTCCACGGCGTGGGTGCTCCGATTATAAAGCTCCACCCACGTTTCCTTGGACTCTTGGAAAAGGACTTCAGGAACCACTTCGAAGCGCAACGAGAGTTCCGCCCCAAACACCACGTCGTCTCCTGTGGCCTGAGCTTGGTGTACCTCCGCAGCCAAGAAGTTGGTACCGGAGTGTAGATTCGTTACGACGAGTGTGAACGGTCCGCGGGAGGATGCGGTTCCCACCGCGGGTGCGGCGGAAATGCCATAGCTGATGGCACCCGTCGGCATGTTCTGTCGGTTCACCTCGACGCCATTCACATAAACAACAACTCCGTCATCCACGATGTGTTTGAGAATAAGAGTCGTTGTTGAAGGGTCATGGGTGACCACGAAGGGAGTGCGAAAATAGTAAGTTTTTGGTCCGAGATTGAGCGGCGTATTCTTCGCGGCGGGCAGGTTGGCTGCGGTGCTATAAAACAGCCCCGTCCCGCTCGGCCAGGCGGAGTCATCGTAATTCGGTTCACGCCAGGTATCCCCGAGATCGATGCCCGACTGCTCGTACTTCCACGTCGACGAGAACGACAGGTTCGTGACCACTTTAAAAACGGCCGGTTCGCCGTATCGTGGTGGCGGGTGGTACATGATTTCGTTGATCACGATCTCCTCGTGCAGGGAAACTTGGTTGCTGGCGCCCAGCGTGAGGCTGTCTGTGTTTACCCATGCGTCCATGCCGTCGGGCCATCGGCTGTTAGCGCGATCACGAATATCAACGGCGTCGATCACTCCGGCTTTCGCGGGTTTGTACAGGAAAAGGCGATCCCCCGTTTTCGCACCAAATCCCAATTCACTCTCACTCAATACTACCAGCCCGCCGGCCGGAATCCTCAGTGCCGGCAGGGTAAATTCCCGGTTTGCCGAACCCATTTTCGCAACAATGAATCCCCCTATGTCCGCAGCCTCGCTCGCGGTGTTAATGAGTTCGATGCCGAGCTTCGATCCACCGCCACCGGTGGTTTCGTTGAACCTTACCCCCGTCAATTCGAAATCCGAAGGATCAGCCGGCTCGATGAGCGCAGTCAGCGTCGCGTCGAAGACCAGGTCGGGATCAGACGTTGGCATCGCCTGATGGATCTCCGCAGCAAGGATGTTGGTTCCACGAACGAGGCCAGAGGGAGAGAACCGATTGGAGACCGTTAGCGGAGCGTCGCCAACGACGGAGCTCGCGAGTGTGTCGAATGTAACGGCTCCATTGGGTAGGTTGACTCGGTGCAACTCCGTCCCGTTCAGGTAAAAAATCGCGCCGTCATCTATCTCGCCTTCCAAGACCAAGCGAGTGAACTCCGGCACTTGATCCAGGACAAACTTTTTACGGAAGTAGTACGTCAACGCGCCCAGCGGAAGCTCGGTGGAAGTTGAAACCCCAGGCAAAACCGGATGCCCGGCGACGTAGGGAGGCAAGCCGAAAGGTGTGGCAAAGGCGAGCGGGGTTTTAGACTGGGTCGCTAGCTGAAGAATCTGCGCTGCGCTCAGGGGTGCATCCCAGATAGCGACATCATCGATGCTCGCGCTGGCGTAGCCGTCGCCTCCGTCGGCCCAGCCTCCTATCGATAAAGCGGTGGCTGCGTTACTGTGGAGCACGGGTGAGCTGCCCTTCGTCTGAAATCGGCCATCGATATACAGCGCGCTCCCGGAGGGAGCAAAGGTGACCGCCACATGATGCCAGCTCGATCCGACATTCGTGGTTCCCGTAACCGTCACGGGCGCGGGCGCGCCCGACTGACGCCAGACTACTCGCGCAGCAGTCGGATCGGCTCGGTTGAGGGCGATGATGTTGTCCGAGAACTGGGAATCTTCTTGTCGGCTCAACACCGCCCCGTAGCTGAGACAGCAGTCGGCATCCTGGGTGCCCGACCATTTCACCCAAAGGCTGATGGTGCCGGATGATCTTCCGTTCAGACCGCCTCCACCCGGGATCTGGACTCGTTGTTTTTTTGCGCCATCGAAGGCCAGCGCGTGGTTCGCTTGATTGTTGCGATCGAGTGAAGGCACCGGGTCGTTGATCAGTGATCCGCTCTCACCCACGACAGCGGAAGCATCACCATCCAGTGGCCAATAGCCTATAAGCGTCGCCCCATTCAAGCTCTCCACCCAGTCGATGTCGTTGAAATCTGTGAGCGTCCAATTCCCGCTGGGCAGCCTGCCGCTGGCTTCGTAACGCCAAGGCTCTCCCCGGCCCACGAGCGCCTGCTGCCTTAGTTTCTCCTGAGGGGTTGGAAAATTCCGATGGCCGGGAGTTCCTCCGCTAAGAATGCTGGACGTCCAATTCGCTGCAAATTGGCTGCTCGATTGAGGATCTCGTTTGGCCAAAGAAGGGCCGGCACCATCGGCAGCTAGAGGCCAGTCTCCGCCATCGGAATACTTTAACTCATCCATGAGACGACCACTGTTATTGATGAGTTTGAGTGAATCCCCAGAGTTCCCTAGTCGCCCCGTGAACGGTCCCATCGCCCCTGCGAAGCCATTGGTGGCCAGGGCCTGAGGATTGGAGGCGATCACGAGGTGGCCGCCCGCCGAAATGAGGGTACCTTCGGGAAACGAGAACTGGATACCGCCGTCCAAGCTCCAGCGAGACAAGTCCATATCGACGGCCATTTGATTGTGAAGCTCCACCCATTCCAGAATCGCCTCCCTGTTGCTCGGATGGTACATCACCTCATTAAAAACAACGATGCTATCCGCGCGGACGACTGAAGAAAGACAGAGAAGAAACAGTAACCCGAACGCATACGCAGTTTTCATGAGTTATGGGGAAAGTCGTATCATGGCGTTGCGGGTTTGAAAAATGAGAAAGCAGACAAAAGAAAGCAGACGCATCGGAGCAGGCTCCACCCCTAAGACCGCAATGTCGAGCTACTCTTCGAGATCTCGAGTTCGTTCTTTAGACTGTCTGATCCACACGGCATACGGGCTTCTTGCACTTGAGAGGAAGGGAAACGGCCGAAGTTCGCGTGGGGTGGGCCTTCCAAAAAATAAATGAAAATAGTTGTGGCTATCTTACCACAACCCGCCATCTTCATCTCATATCTGTTAGATAGCTAATCTCTTTCAAGGCATGGTGGATCTTCAAGTGAACTCAGTTCAGTGATGATTTTAGACCCGACGTTCGGGAACAGTCTTCTGGAAGGTAAATGGTTCATTGGACAGTAAAAAAATCACAATGAGTAATAAATTATTTGTAGGAAACCTTTCCTTCAATACCACTGAAAACGACCTGAGCGACGCATTCGCTGCGCACGGCACGGTCACTGAAACCAACCTGATGATGGACCGCGAAACCGGCCGTCCCCGTGGATTTGGTTTCGTTACCATGAGTTCGGCTGAGGAAGCGAACAGAGCCATCGAGGCCCTCAACGGCAAAGACATGGACGGACGCGCGCTCACCGTCAACATTGCCAAGCCCCGCGAAGAACGCGCCCCGGGCGGCGGTGGTGGTGGTGGTGGTGGTCGTCGGGAATACGGCGGCGGCGGCGGCGGTGGTGGCGGTCGTGGCCGCTACTAGTCTTAGTTTTTCGATCATATCGAGGTCCGGTTCGCCGGGCCTCGATTTTTTTTGCCTGTAACGAGCCATCAAGCGGGCACCCCAAAAGCAGCCCGCTGGGCGCTTGCCTGAAGGCCTGCAAAAGTTGTAGTTGGGTCTGGCAGGGTGCCCTGGAGTGAGTTTCGTTGAAGCCGGGGGGCAAAGAAATCAGCGTCTCTCTCGCGAGGAGCCGCCACGGGTGACGAAGCAGCGCCGCTCGTAACCCGCCACTGGTAGCGGGATCTCGTGAGAGACCCATATTCATTGTCCCCACTGCGCGGGGTAAGGCAGCGGGCCAAAGGAAGCCCAGGATTGAAAATGGCGACCCTAACGGGATTCGAACCCGTGTTACCGCCGTGAAAGGGCGGTGTCCTAACCGCTGGACGATAGGGTCGACCCAAACGGAGACGGACTATAGCCAGCCCCCCTCCCGTATTGTCACGCGGAAAAATGATTCATCCAAAATATCCCCACGGCCACCGACAAAGTCGGTTGGATGCAGGCTGGAGCCTGGCATGGTTCCGGAGCCGGTCGTGCTTCCCGAGCTCTCTACG
>JAYTTC010000800.1:0-3156 GCA_043745255.1 Verrucomicrobiales bacterium | reverse complement strand
GGTCGATCGCATCATGGTGGAGGGGGTGGGCGAGGGGTTCGGCGGGCGTTCTCTCTGTCTTTCGAAGCAGCCACCTCTTAAGCCTCCTTTTGAAATGGCTGTCACGGTGAAGTTGGACGATGAGGCAGGTGCTGCAGGGTTGGTCTTCGGCTCGGACGGCGGCGACCGCCACTATGGGTTCTACCCGACCAGCGGGCAGCTGCGTCTGACGCGGTTCGACGGAGCGAACGTTTTTACCTGGACCATTCTTGAGCAAGCCTCGAGCGAGCATTATCGGAAAGGGGAGTGGAATCGGATCAAAGTTCGAGTCGAGGCCGGGCGCATTGCTTGCTTTGTGAACGGGCATCAAGTGTTCGAATCGAAATCGCCTGAGTTCGTCGGAGAACGGATCGGGCTCTGCAAGTTTCGAAACACTCAAGCCGAGTTTCGAGGTTTTATCCTCGGCGTTTCAGTGGATCCCGCCGATGCCTCTCCCTCGGAACCGCTGGTCTCCAAAGTTCGCGATTTTTTGGCAACCCCAAGCTCGATTGGAGAATCCAAGCTGGCTCAGACCTTACTCGAAACGCCCGACGCGGGGCGTCGTTATTTGAGCGAACGGGCAGGCCAGTTGGAGCACGATGCCGCTGAACTTCGGAGAATCGCGCGAGTGGCTCATTCGCATCGTATCGAAAAAGAACTCCAAGAACTTCTGACTGCCGGTGAAAAGGAAATTGACCTCGTTCAGGCCGCTCTCCTGGTGGCTAGGTTTGATGATCCTGACCTGGAACCGGAGCCGTATCGGCGTCAGGTGGATCGAATGGCGCGCGAGATTATTTCGCAGATTCCAGCCAACGCCGAGGATCCGGCGCGCATCAGCGCGTTGAAGTATTACTTTTTTCAAGAGCAAGGGTTTCACGCGAGCCGACAGGACTTCTACGACAAAGCGAATAGCTACCTCAATTCGGTGATTGAACACCGGGAGGGGATTCCGATCACGTTATCGGTCCTGTTTTTGGAACTAGGACAACGCGTGGGTGTGTCGAGTTTGCGAGCTCATCCATTACCCGGCCACTTCATGCTGGCTTACAAGCGAAGCGACGGGACAGAGCGAGTGATTGATGTTTTCGAAGGGGCTAGGGAACTGACCCACGCGGAGGCGGATCTGGTGGTGGGCCACTATTCAGAGGGCGAGGCGCGCAGCGAGTTGATGGAGCCGGCGCGCAAACGGGATGTGATTATTCGTATGCTGCGCAATTTGCAGGGTGTCGCGCGGGGGGAGGACACGACGGTGAACTCTCTTCGCTATCTGGGTCTGATTCTTGCATTGCAGCCCAACTCCGCCATCGATCGGCTGGATCGAGCCCGACTCCGGGCGAAATCGGGAGACAGCCCTGGGGCGAAGGAAGACGTTCAGTGGCTGCTGGATCATTCCCCCCCAGGATTCGATGCCGAGCGACTCGAGGAAATCCTTCGATCGCTCTGATCTTACTTCTGGGGCAATTCGCCATTCTCATTCGCTGAAATCCCTGATAGGAATTCTGCATGGTCTCCAAGCGCTGGCTGAGCGTGGCTCTCATTCTTTTCGTGGGAGGCTCGTTGTTGTTGATTTTTGGAGTGCTCCTCCCCGCTCTCCGATATCTGCAGCGACCCGCGCGGAGCGTCCTCCTGCCCACCACCGCGATCATCACCCAGATCCAATCTCTGAACGAGTTAGTGACGGTAAAATACGTGGTGGAGAAGATCGTCAAACTGGACGCTGAACCCTCGCTGCTCGGAAAGGATCGCGTGGTGCTGTTGCTGCACGCAGTGGTGAAAGCGGGAGTGGATCTGAAGTCACTGCGTCCGCAGGATGTCGCCGTTTCTGGTAATCGAATGGTGCTGACGCTGCCCTCTCCGCGAATCACCGACTGCTACGTGGATGAGCGGAAAACCGAGGTGTGGGAACACAGCACCGCGTTCTGGCGTCCTCTGGACAAGGATCTTGAGCTCAATGCACGTCGCCAGGCCCTAGAGCAAATCCGTCTCGCGGCGGGAGCGCAGGGGATTCAAAAAGAGGCGCTGGAGAGGGCGCAGTTCCAACTGCAACTCTTCCTCCGCACCCTTGGTTTTAAGGATGTGGAAGTCAAGGCCCGCTCCGTCCAGTAGTTGTCCTCAGAACTTCAAGACTGCTCGCCTTGGGAAGGAACGATAGGTAAAGGCTGGAGCCGCCCTGCTCAATCGTCGCGAAGTGGAAGGCCGCAGCGTTGGCGATGAGTTGAATTTGGAATCCAAAGTTTGGATCCGTGGGCAGCGGCAAGTCATGCGCCGGAATGGCCGCCACGTGTTCGAGATTCACGATCTGCGGGAACGTGTCGCCAAAGTCGGGATTGCCCGGCAGGCGGTAACGCAGGAACCAGCTGGTATCAACTGTTAGATTCATCAAGCTGGTCAGTCGCTTGGCAGTTTTATTTGCGCCCGTGGCCTGACTGCTTGGCAGGGTTCGAAACCGCTCGAGGTTGACCGGCTTGCGGCCCTTGGAAACCAGGTAGGCATTGATGAAATTCTCGTGAGTGAACTCATCCCGCGTATTTTGGTTAACGTAGGTGGGCATGTCGCCGTCCAGCACTTCCAAGGCGAGTTGAAACGCAGGATTGCCCAGCGCAAGTTCCGTGTATTGCTGCCACAAATCGGTCTCCAAGATCTCCGCAGCAGCCAGGAACCTCAGAATGGCGGCATCACTCTCGGCAAGTCCTTTACTGCGGTCTGCCCGTGAAGCCCAAAAACTCACGCGATTTTTTGCGAAATCCCGCGCCGAGCCCTCAGCCATATGTCCAAACTCCAGGCCTGAGGCCAAAGCCCCAGGACAACGCCGCAAAAACACCTCGAGGGCTGAAGGCCCGTCCTATCAACCGCGCCGATGGATCGGCACCTTCAGCCACCTGGCGTGTCGATGGCCCTGGGTCAAGCCGAGGGGTTCGGGACAAAATCGGCTGGACAATTTTACCGGTGCCTCAGACTCTTCGCCTTCACAATAAGCAGGGCCTTTGAAGGCTCTCACCAATCAGAAAACCTAGTATTTTCCATGAATGCTGTGTCGTTTCTCGCCCGATGTTTCATACCCGGTTTTCAGCGCCGCAATGACCCCAGCAGGGGCCTGCTGAGAACACTTCAAGCGGTGACGATGTTGAGCGTCATCGC
>JAYTTC010000799.1:0-3158 GCA_043745255.1 Verrucomicrobiales bacterium | reverse complement strand
TGGCTTCAAGCTCGGTGTGGGAAGCTCGGTGTTGATTTGCGGACTTGCGATGTCAGGCAAGGTGTTGATGGGGGAAGGAAATACAGGATATCGCCTTGGAACAGGCGACTTTCAGCGGTGCGTCGGCACCGGAGTCAAGGAGTTCAAGGCTAAACGCATCTTATGGCACTCATAAAGGTGTTGGCTATTGGATCAGGTATAAGATCTATTGTGATGGGCTTGCGAGACGTTTGAGTGCTTTGGGTGCCTGGTTAGTGTGGCACCGGGTGATGTGGTATCTGATGATTGCCATCGCGACGGGTCTGCTTAAACCTTCCCGCCTGTCCGCTTGAAGTATGTCATCCATTCGTCTACCTTCCACTCTCATGCTAGCGGTCGTACGCTTGTCTATTCTCGTTGTATTGCTTCGCTGGACTGAGGTCGGGCTTCTGGGTGCCATTTTTTCCGATTCCTTTTCTGGGCGTGAGACGATCGTCGGTTCTGAGGGCGTTTTGGTGGGAAGCAACGTGGGAGCCACGGTCGAGCCTTCCGAGCCCCGGCACTGCGGCAAGAGGGCGGGGCGTTCCGTTTGGGTTTCCTGGGTTGCCCCTTCTTCTGGTTTGCTGACGCTGAGCACTGAGGGAAGCAGCTTTGATACGGTGATCGCGGTTTACGTCGCCGATGCCAAGGTGACTCCGCCGCTCGCTGGGCTTCACCCGGCAGGCGGCAATGACGATCGTGAACCTGACGAGGTGGCGGAGCTGGTTTTTTCAGTGGAGGCGGGAACCCATTATGAGATTGCCGTCGCTGGGTATGCCAGTGCTTCGGGAACGATCTCTCTGGAATGGGAATTTACCCCTATCGCGGCTCTCCTACCCTTGATCCTCCGACATCCGAGCGATCGTGCTATCCGGATCGGAGACACGCTCATCTTGACGGTTGATATTCGAGAGACTGAGCAGATGGAATTGCAGTGGATCAAAGGATCAACCTCCATTTCAGGCGCAGGCTCTCCCAATCTGGTTATCAAGCAGTTCAAGTCGACGGACGCAGGTCAGTATCGGCTTCGCATCAAGCAGGGTGATGTCGTCCTTTACAGTTCTCCCATTGAAGTGGAAATCAACTCCGAGGGATTGGTCGGTACTCTTGCTCGGAACAAGTTCGAGGATGCCTGGGGTTCTGGGCTCTACCTGTCGGGGCCTCCTCCTGAGCTCGCAGATTTGGGAGCAGGAAAGGGCGGCCACTCCGGAATCGCGCTTGCGGATATTGGAACCGGTGTGACGCGCGGCTACAACGGCTCCCAGATTTTCAACACCACCTCCGCCACACGGGATCCTTCAGAGCCAGCCCACTGCGGAATCACCGGCGGCGCGTCTTATTGGTTCTCCTACCAGCCCCCCGTCGCGGGCAATGTTTCACTGGATACCGAGGGCAGTGACTTCGACACGGTTCTGGCGGTGTATCAATACAACCTCCCGCTGACCGGTTTTGACGACCTCATACCGGTGATTTGCGACGACAACAGCGGGAGCGACGGATTGACCAGCAAACTGCAATTTGATGCCGAGGGTGGCAGGCTCTACTTTGTGGTGGTCGACGGTGTGAACGGTGCGCGTGGAATCGCTCATTTGAATTACCGGTTGGCCACCGGCGACACCAATGCGGCATCGCCTCCGATGATTTCGCAGGGTCCTCAGTCTCAGGATTTGGCCGTGGGTGTGACCACGGCGTTAGCGGTTCATGCGGATGGGGCCGATCCACTTCGTTACCAATGGTTCCTGAACAACGAGCCTATTGCTGGGCAAACCAACGCCACGCTGACCCTGTCGAACGTTCAGTCAGGGGACGCGGGCGGGTACCGTGTCCAAGTCTCCAACGACCTTGCCTCGGTGAGCAGCGATGTCGCTCAGGTCGGCGTCGTCACCGCACCTTTTTTCACTTTGGACCCAGACGCCACCAAGATGGTGGTGACTATTCCCGCCGTCCGTGGCCTGGAGTCTCGATTGGAATGGGCTCCGACGGCATTCAGCGATGTCTGGACGTTTTACCAAAACGTCCTGACCGATGCGGGTGGAATGATCTGGTTTACGAACTTGTTGGACCGAGCCGACGCCCGTTTCTTCCGAATTCGGAAGCCATGAACCCGCTGTTCTCAGGAGGCCGCCCATGAGCGCGCCCCATTCGATACCCCCGTCGATGCCGTTCACATGCATGATGGTGGACGACGATGCGGACTACGTCGCGATGCTGGCCAGACTGGTTTGCGAAGCGGGTGGCTCGCCCGTAATCTGTTCGAGCCTGGCTGCTGCCCGGCAGGAGATCGAACGACGGTCATTCGACCTGGTGGTCCTAGACAATCGCTTGCCTGATGGAACTGGGTTTGAGTTCTATCCCGTCCTGAATCATCGCTGTCCGAACTCTCTGGTGGTGATGATCACTGGAGCACCCGAGCTTTCCCAGGCGGTGGAGCTGACTCGCAACGGGCTTTTCGATTACCTCACCAAGCCGCTGGATGCACAGGCGTTCGTCGCGTGCCTTGAGCGGGTTCGGTGTCGGTTGGGTCAGGGCGCTGCTCTAGATGTGGCTGAAGAGTTGATCGGAGATTCCGGACCTATTCGCGAGGTCATTCAGAGTTTGAGACAGGCGGCGCGTCATTCGGAGACCACGGTGCTTCTTTTGGGAGAAACGGGGACAGGCAAGGATCTCGCGGCTCGACTGCTGCACCGATTGACCTACCCAGACATCAGCCCCACGCCCGAATACGTCCCACTAAATTGCGGGTCAATCCCTGCCGAGATGTTCGAGGCAGAGCTCTTTGGAAGTGAGAAAGGGGCCTACACAGGGTCGGATCGACGACGCGCGGGACTGGTGGAAGCTGCGGACGGCGGAACCCTGTTTCTCGACGAAGTCACCGAGATCCCGCTCCTGCAGCAGGTGAAGCTGCTGCGATTCTTGGAATTGCGCGAGTATCGACTTCTGGGGAGTACAGCCACTCGTCTCTTCCGAGGTCGAGTGGTCGCGGCGACGAACCGGCGTCTGGACGAGGAAGTTCAGTCAGGTCGCTTTCGTGAAGATCTCCGCTTCCGACTCGATGTGTTCTCCGTCGAGCTGCCTGCGTTGCGTCAACGGATGGAAGATTTAGAACCGCTGGCGGAGTATCTCCTCGGGAAACTCGCGGA
>JAYTTC010000798.1:0-11792 GCA_043745255.1 Verrucomicrobiales bacterium | reverse complement strand
CGCCCGCTACAGCGAAGCCCTCCGCCTGATCGCAGATCGGCTGGACTGTCCCTTCGTCGATCTCTTCCATGACCTCGCCCTGCCCGCGAAAGGGGAGGCAACCCTCACCGACAACGGAATTCATCTCAACGCCCTCGGCTATCGTCGTCTGGCGGAGACCCTCGCACGCGCGCTAAAGCAACCCGAGAGCACGTGGAAAGTTACTCTCTCCGCCAAGGATCCTTCATCCACGGTTGGGGCGGGATTGAAATGTTCCGAAGTAGAGCTTACCGACCATGGAGCCAAGTTCGCGATCGTCGCGGAGCACCTGCCGATTCCCTCGCCCACGATGACCCCTAAGTCTGATACCCAGGAGGGCATGTCGGTGCAAATTCAGGGACTCAAACCCGGGGAGTATCTTTTGAAGTTGGATGGAGAGGAGCTTTTGGCTGCGAGCGCGTCCGCGTGGCAAATGGGTATTGTCCTGAGCCAAGGCGCACCGTTTGCCCAGGGGAAGATGCTCCATCAGGCAATCCTCAAAAAGAACGACCTCTTTTTCAATCGCTGGCGTCCAGAGAACAGCACCTATCTCTTTCTGTTTCGGAAGGGCGAGCAGGGCCAGAACGCGCGCGAGATTCCCCAGTTCGATCCGCTCATCACCGAACAGGAAGCGAAGATCGCAATCCTGAGAAAGCCAAAGAGCCACCACTTCGAGCTGATCCCCGTTTCCAAGGGACATGCCGTGGCAGCGCCCTCGCAGGCCATCCCCTCCGCCACCGCGCCGAAGATCGATCCGACTGCGCAACCCCATCCGAGCTTCGATTTAGGCCCCGATCTCCAGATCAGTCTCTACGCGGAAAACCCCAAACTCTACAAACCCATTCAGATGAATTTCGATGCCAAGGGACGGCTCTGGGTGGCCAGTTCCTCGGTGTATCCTCAGATTAAGCCGGGCCAAACCGCGGATGATTCCATCATTGTGCTCGAGGATCGGGACGGCGACGGCGTGGCCGAGACCTCCACGGTGTTCGCCGACGGACTATTGATCCCCACAGGTGTGGAACCTGGCGACGGCGGTGTTTACGTCGGGCAGAGCACCGAGCTGCTCCATTTCAAGGATACCGATGGGGATGGGCATGCGGATGTGCGACGAACCGTGCTCTCGGGCTTTGGCACAGAAGATACTCATCACATCCTTCACACGCTTCACTGGGGAATGGACGGACAGTTGTATATGAACCAGTCCATCTACATTCACACTCACACCGAGACGCCCAATGGGGTCGTGCGTTTGAACAGCGGCGGAATTCTAAACCTTCGTCCTGACACCCTTGAGCTGGGGATCCATATGAAGGGCTTGGTGAATAGCTGGGGACACCAGTTCGATCTCTATGGGCAATCGTTTGCCACCGACGGTGCGGGAGGGGAAGGCATCAACTACATCGTTCCCCAGGCGATGTACTTCACCTACGCCGGCGCACGCCGCATCCTCGGAAGCGTGAGCCCCGGAAGCTATCCGAAATTTTGCAGTCTTGAGATTCTGCAGAGTCCTGCGTTTCCTGCGGACTGGCAGGGAAACATGATCACCTGCGATTTTCGTGCGCATCGAGTAGTTCGATTTGCCATCTCCGAGCAGGGTTCCGCCTATGTCACGCAGGAGCTGCCCGATGTGGTGCGAAGCCAGGACGCCACTTTCCGTCCCATCGATGTGAAGATGGGACCCGATGGCGCGCTCTACATCGCGGACTGGTCGAATCCGATCATCCAACACGGCGAGGTCGACTTTCGCGATCCGCGACGCGACCACGAGCATGGCCGAATCTGGCGCGTGACGCATCGTGGCAGCCCGCTGGTTCCCCGTCGCGATCTCACCACCGCCAGCAACCCGGAGCTATTGAGTCAGCTGATCGGATCGTCCGGTTACCATCGCGAAAAAGCGCGTCGCGTTCTTACCGAACGCGGAAAAGAGGTGCTGCCGGCCTTGAAGGAATGGATGGCGGGGCAGACGGACGAGCGTGCACGCCTCGAGGGGCTTTGGCTCTATCAGGCTGTCGATGTGGTGAATGCTCCATTGCTCACCGAACTCCTCTCCGCACACGACGGGCGGATTCGAGCTGCGGCAGTCAGGGTTCTGAGCTTCTGGCGTCAGCGCGTGTCTCCTGAGGTGTTGAAAGCAGAATCCAGAACCCAGCGATTTGAAACCGCTTCGGATCTGAGCGAGAGCGAGCGATCACGTCCCTTGGAACTTCTCGCAGCGGGAATCATCGATGAGCATCCGCGAGTTCGACTGGAGGCGCTTCGGGGCCTGGCGAAGTTCCCCACGGCCCGAGCTGCTGAGCTCGCGCTCAGCGTGCTTGAGAAGCCCATGGACCCTCATCTGGAGTATGCGCTCTGGCTCACCCTCAACGATCTGGCTGAGCCCTGGATCGCGGCGCTCAAATCTGGCAGCTGGCGGATCGAAGGTCGTGAGAAACAGTTGGAATACGGGCTGCGCGCCATCGAACCTGGACAAGCCGGCGCGGTGATGTCCCAGATTCTGGCGCAACATCCGTTGGATCATGAAGGCTCCGGCAAATGGATCGAACTGATCGGACAAGCCGGGGGCGCGGAAGATCTCGGCAAACTGTTTGAGCACGCGCGCAAGGGGAGTTTCTCCGATGCGGCGACGATCCGAGCGCTCAATGCGCTGGACCAAGCAGCGCGATTGCGCAAGGTCACGCCCAGCTCCGATCTCAGTGCGATTGCAGATTTCTTCCAACACTCGAATGCGGAGATCCAGATAGGGGCGGTTCGTTTGGCGGGAGGCTGGAAACGGCTCGGCTCAAGAATCGCGGACCTCGCTCGACTCGCAGGCGCCTCAGCCACCTCCGCACCACTGTTGACAGCGGCACTCGACACGCTTCGAGATATCGGTGGGCAGCAAGCCCTGGATACCCTCTCGCCGCTCTGCGCTCCGACCAGCCCTCTCGCTGTTCGACGCCAAGCGGTCGTGGCCCTAGCCGCGCTGAAACCCGCTCTCGCGGCGGCGGCGGCGGTGCAAACACTTCAGGAAATCGGATCAGAAGCCGAGGCCCTCATCCTTTGGAGGTCACTCCTGGGCATCAAGGGATCTGCGGCTTCGATTACACACGCGCTGCCGAAGAGCGGGATCTCTCCCGCCGTCGCCCGCGCCGGATTGCGCGCCGCCCGCGAAAGCGGCCGGAATGAACCCGACCTGGTTCTTGCACTCACCCGTGGAGCGGACTTGGCTGAGGGGGAGGCCAGCTTGTCGGACGCCGAACTCAAGGAAATGGCGGTGGCGGTAATCAAACAAGGAGACGCGCATCGAGGTGAGCAAATCTATCGACGCGCTCAACTCGCCTGCACCGTCTGTCATGCCATCGGGGGCGCGGGCGGTCGCGTGGGTCCCGACATGACCAGCATCGGCGCGAGCGCGCCAGTGGACTACTTGATCGAGTCCGTTTGGTTTCCCAATCGCAAGGTGAAGGAAGGCTTCAACTCCTTGCTCCTGGAGACCAAGGACGGTCAGGAGCTGAACGGGATTCTCGTGCGCGAGGACGGAGAGCGTGTGGTCATGCGGGATAGTTCCGGGGCCGAGATCACCGTGGCGAAAAATAATATTGAGAAGCGCGCCATCGGTGGATCCCTCATGCCTGCTGGACTGATCGACGGTCTCACTCCAGGGGAGCGACTCGACCTCTTCCGTTTCCTCTCCGAGCTCGGCAAGCCAGGATCCTATGACGCCTCGAAAGGAAATGTGGCGCGGGGTTGGAAGATGCGACCTGGAAACCATCAGGACGAGCAGTTCGGTATCGAGAAAATGGTGGCCACCCCTCTCACCGATCGGAGCTGGATTACCGTCTGGTCTCAGGTGGACGGTCAAGTGACGAAATCTGATCTGGAGCTGGCCACCAATGTTCATCGCTATGTAGGGCTGATAGGCATCTACGCCGCCACTCAACTCCAGATGGCGAAAGCAGGAACGGTGCAACTCGATCTTGAAGGAGGCGAGAACGCTTCCTTGTGGATGGATGGCAGGCCGGTCCCCACAGCGCGCGATATCCGAGTCGATCTGACTGCCGGCACACACGCCGTGGTGATCCGATTGGATCCCAAGCGAATCCCCGAGCATCTGCGTCTCAGGAGTTCCGACGGGACCTTCTTGATGCCGTGAATTTCCCACCGCATCCCGCGTCTGGTTCTCCCGAACTCATGGATTTAACCCTTCCGCGATTAAGACCCTCGCCATGGTTTGCCCTGAGACAAGGGCAAGCCTTCTTAGTCTCATGCCTCGCCCTGACTGCCTGCCAGCCTTCCAAGCCTTCCGCAAGCGGGACCAGCCCAAGTTCCGGTGCCCCCGTCACCGTGGCCAGCGTCTCGGTGGTCCGCATGGATCGTGTGCTGCCGGTGGTAGGGACGCTCTTCGCCAAAGATGAGGCAACCCTCGGTGCCGAGGTGGAAGGAAAAGTGGAACGAACCATGGCGGAGTTCGGGGATGCGATTCAAGAGGGTCAGGAGATCGTGCACATCGACACCTCGGCCTATGATGCGCGCGCTCGGCAGGAGGAGGCCAACATGGCTCGGGCTGCCGCGCAGTCGGCGAATGCAGAAGCAAACCTGAAACGGGTCCTAACCCTGACCCGCGATCGCATCGCGGCTGCGAGCGATTTGGATCAGGCGCAGGCAGCCTCGGATCAGGCCAAGGCTGAGTACAAAAGTGCGGAGGCGGGCCATGCCATCGCGCGCCTCAATGTCGACAAATCTCATGTTAGGGCCCCCTTCAATGCGGTCGTGGCAGACCGCATCGCCAATGCCGGCGACTATGTGAGAATTGGCTCACCGCTCTTCCGAGTGGTCAACGACGCGATCCTCAAGCTCATCGTTCAGGCTCCGGAACGCTATGCCTCGCAAATCCGAAAGGATCAGATCATCACCTTCACCACGGATGCCTGGCCGACGGAACGTTTCACCGGAACGGTGTTTCTCATCAGCCCTTCGGTCAATACATCCACACGAGCGTTCTCGCTGGGCGCTTTGGTTCAGAACTCGGATCGGAGGCTCAAAGCCAATAGCTTCGCCCGCGGTGAGCTGGTTTTTGAAAAAGACGTTCCAACGGTGATGGTACCCATCGAAGCGATTCTCCAGTCCTCCGGTGCCAGCAAGGTTTTCGTGGTGCAGAGCGGCGTCGCCAAGCAACGGAGTGTTCAAGTGGGGCGAATCGAGAAGGGCATGCAGGAGATCGTCTCGGGGCTGAAGCTGGGCGAGACGGTGATCGTCAGCGGACACTTCAAAATCGTCGACGGAACGCCGGTTCGGATCCGACAGGACCCCTCGAGTCCCAAGGCTCCCGGATCAGGAACCTAAGATGGATCCCTCGAGATCATCGGCAACAGAACGATCGCGTGGCGGCCTGGCTGCGCTCTGCATCCGCCGCCCGGTCTTCGCCACCATGATGAACCTGCTCCTGGTGGTGCTGGGAGCCTTCGCATTGCCGCAGCTGGGAGTGGACCAGTTTCCTAACGTCGAGCTTCCCATTATCACCGTGACCACCACCCTGCCCGGCGCGTCGCCTGAGGAAGTGGAAACCAGCATCACTCGGCCGATCGAAGAGGTGATCAACACCATTCAGGGAGTGGATGAACTGTCGAGCGGCTCACGCGAGGGGATCAGCAGTGTCACCGTCCGATTCATGCTGGAACGTAATCGCGATGTCGCGTCGCAGGATGTTCGAGACAAGGTGAACACCATTCTGGCCCGGCTTCCCCCGGGGACTGAACCGCCGATTATCGACAAGTTCGACCTCGATGCCACGCCAGTTCTCGCCATCAGCGTCAGTGCCGCGCGCGAACTGAAGGAAATCACCTATGTCACCGACAAGATTCTGAAACAGAATCTTGAGACCGTCTCGGATGTGGGTGCCGTGAACATCAGCGGCGGACGTGTTCGGGCGATCCGGATCGACGTCGATATCGATCGGCTCCGGGCCTTCGGACTGACCATCGGCGATGTCCAGCAAGCTCTGGAGCAGCAGAACGTCGAGATCCCTGGAGGTCGATTGGATCAGGGCTCACGGGAAGTGGTGGTGCGCACGCTGGGTCGCATGGCGGCGGTCTCAGAGTTCAACGATCTGATCGTCGCCAACGTGGGCGGACATCCGATCCGACTGCGCGAGGTGGCTGCGATCATCGACGGAGTCGAGGAGCCTCGTTCGCTCGCCCGAGCGGATGCCCAGAACTCAGTGACCCTGGTGGTGCGGAAGCAGTCCGGAAGCAACACGGTAAAACTGATCAATGCGGTGAAAGCGAGGCTGGAGGAACTCAAGACGCTCCTTCCGGAAGATTTCCACATCGCGATCATCCGGGATCAATCTCGCTTCATCGAGCGCTCACTCGAAGAGATCAACTTCCATCTTTTCCTTAGTGCCGTGCTGGTGATCCTGACCGTCTTTTTCTTTCTTCACGATTGGCGCGGGACGATCATTGCGTGCGTCGCGATCCCCGCTTCTCTGATTTCCACCTTCGCGCTTCTCAAAGCGATGAACTACACGCTGAACAACTCCACCATGCTGGGGTTGGTCTTCGCAGTGGGGGTGGTGATCGATGACGCGATCGTGGTATTGGAGAACATTCATAGAACCCTCGAAGAGGAAGGGTGCACTGCGGTCGAGGCGGCCATCCGAGGCACCCAAGAGATCGCGCTGGCAGTGCTGGCGACCACCCTATCGCTGGTGGTGATCTTTCTGCCGCTGGCGTTCATGAAAGGTCGCACCGGACTCTTCTTCGCCAGCTATGGCTGGACGGTGGCCTTCGCGATCACGATTTCGTTGTTCGTCAGTTTCACTCTCACTCCGATGCTCGCCTCCTTGTTCCTCCGTCGGACGCTCGATCCACGGTTGCGGGAAAAGAAAGCCCATGGGGGCCGGTTGTTCCGTTGGTTAGGTGGCCAGTACCAGGATGTGCTCGGCTGGAGTCTCCGACATCGCTGGGTCGTGATGCTCGGAGCGGGACTGAGCGTTGCCTCGACGCTTTATCTCGTCCCACAAAGCAAATTCACTTTCGTTCCGAACGACGACTCCAGCGAGTTTGAAGTCAGTCTCCAGGCTCCTGAAGGCTCGACGCTCGCCAGCACGGAGCGGCTTTGCAATCAGATCGAGATCGCTCTGAAGAGAATGCGGATCGATGACTCGCCCGTCGTTCTTAGCACGCTGATCACCATCGGAAGTAGCAGCGGCCGCATTGGCAAGGGTGAAGGCGATGTCACGCAAGCTACTCTCTACTGTCGACTCCCTGAATTGGGAGGACGCTGGGCCCAGTGGCGCAATCTATCCCGACGTTGGACGCAACAGGATGCGATGAATCGAGCTCGAGAGGTGCTCGCAGACTACCCGGACCTCCGCTCGAGCATCCAAGGCGTGTCCAACATCGGTTTTGGGGGTGGTCGCAACTCGGAGCTCTCGTTCAACATTCTTGGACCTGATCTCAATCGGCTCAGCGGTTTTGCCGAGCAGGTTGTCGACCAACTTCGACTACAGCCCGGCTTTGCCGACGTCGACACCACTCTTTCCCAGCGCAAACCTGAGCTTCAGGTTCAGCTCGATCGAGCCAAGGCGAGTCAGTTTGGGCTTCGCGCCCAGGATGTGGCGAACACTCTGCGCACCCTGGTGGGCGGTCGAATTGTGGGCACCTACAAGGAGGGAGATGATCAATACGATGTCTGGCTGCGCGCGGAGGCTCCGGATCGCAGCACCTCTGAGGCATTGGAGCAGATTACGCTTCGCACAGGGACCAGCTCCAGACCGGGCTCCACCACCAACCTGAACGACCGGGCCGACCTGGTCCAGTTGGCAAACTTCGTCAAACTTAACGAAGCTCGCGGCCCCAATGTGATTGAGCGCTTCCAGAGACAACGTCGCGTTACCGTGAACGCCAACCTGGTGGGTCTCCCGCTGAGCGACGCCATCGATTCGGTGAAGCACGTGACCCAGGAACTCAACCTCCCCGCCGACTACCAGGTGGTTTTTACCGGCCGCGCCAAGCAGCTCAAGGAGACGCTGGACAACTTCTTGATCGCCTTCGCGCTGGCCATGGTTTTCATGTACATGGTGCTTGCCGCGCAGTTCGAACATTTCATTCACCCCATTTCGATCATGCTAGCCGTCCCTCTCTCCCTGCCCTTCGCGCTGGGCTGGATGCTCTTCTTGAACGAGTCATTCAATATCTATGCCATCTTCGGATTATTCATGCTCTTCGGAATGGTTAAGAAGAACGGAATTCTGCAGATCGACTACACCAACACTCTCCGGGCGCGGGGGATGTCGCGTGAGATCGCGATTCTGGAGGCGAATCGCGTGCGACTCAGACCTATTCTCATGACCACGATGATGCTGGTGGCATCAATGATCCCCATCGCGTTGGGCACCGGACCCGGATCCGCCGGGCGAGCCTCGATGGCAAAAGTGATCATTGGAGGCCAGGTATTGTGTTTGCTCCTGACCTTGCTGGTCACTCCGGTGAGCTACGCCCTCTTTGACGACTTCGGCCATTGGTTGCGACGCTCCTCCAAACGGAACGCCGAGCCCCGCTAAAGGCCAGTGAGATCACCACGCCCAGACGCGTGTTTCTCCATGCCAGTTTCCTCTTCACTTCCCAAGGGTGGTCTCTGTACGCTATCGCCATTGCGCATCTTGCCGTTACTCACTAGCCGCGGACGATTCGAGCCAGGAGCACGCGGGGTCTGTCTCGCATCGCTCGTCTCGTTTGCCCTAAGCTTGCTTGCCGTCTACGCTCGCGGTGCCGCGACCAACGACTCCGCTAGACTGCCGTCGACACTCCCCGACTGGAAACTGGAGCTCATCGCAGAATCCCCCAAGATCCAGCATCCCTCGGTCGTCTGCACCGCTCCAGATGGCCGGGTGTTCTTGGCCGAGGATCCGATGGACATCAGCACCGATCATGCTGACGTCACTCAGGGGAGAATCGTTTGCCTTCGTCCAGATGGAACTCTTACGGTCTTCGCTACCGATCTTCACGCCGTTTTCGGAATGAAGTATCTGGAGGGCAAAGTCTACGTGCTCCACAATCCCAAGTTCACCGTCTTCACCGATAACGACGGCGTGGGCGTCGAACGGATGGACCTCATCGAGTCCACCAATCCCGAGCCCTGGGCCAAGGACTGGAACGATCATATTCCGGCAAATTTCATCCTCGGAATGGACGGGTATTTCTATCTCGCGGTCGGGGACAAAGGGATCTACGGCGCAGTGGGACGGGACGGCAAACGCGTTGATCTCTTCGGAGGAGGCGTGCTGCGTCTGCGCCCAGACGGCACCGAGCTCGAAGTCTTTTCCACCGGAGTGCGAAACATTCTCGATGTCGCACGAACCGACGAGGACGAGCTCTTCACTTACGACAACACCGACGAACAGCAATGGATGTCGCGACTCGCTCACATGGTCTCTGGAGGATACTACGGCTACCCGTATGATTTTCATCCGCGGCAACCCTGGATCCTAGGCTGCATCGCGGATTACGGGGCGGGTGCGGCGACGGGTGCCTTCGCAGACACCGAGGCCGCGCTTCCGGGCCGATATCATGGAAGCTTGTTCCTGGCTGACTTCGGCAAGCGACAGATCCTAAATGTCCGCATCGAGCGGAACGGAGCGACCTTTCGCGCCTATGATCCGATCGATCTCTTCCCAGACGCTCCCGGCGATTTTCGACCGGTGGGCATCTGCCCCACCGCAGACGGCACCGGCCTCTACCTCTGCGACTGGCAGCATCGCGACACTAAGGAGAAGATCTCTGTCGGCCGTCTCTTTCGCCTAACCCATCGAGATCCGGTGATCTCCTCACGAAAGCCGACCTGGTTCGAAGCCTCCGCCTCGGGAAAAAAAGTGGATGTCAGCACCGCCGATCTGATCGCAGCGCTTGAGCATCCGGCTCATTCGGTCCGACTCACAGCACAACGACGCTTGGCTGAACGGGGAGCCGAGGTGGTGTCTCAACTCAGCGACGTGCTCGAAAACCCGCGCGCCTCAGCGCAGTCCCGTTGGCACGCGATCTGGGCCCTGGACGCAGTGGATGGAGGAGAAGCCTCTCGCGAGGTGTTGCGGGCGTCCGTCTACAGTCTCGAGCCGAGTGTCCGTCGCCAGGCGATACGCCAACTGGGACAGCGTCGTGCGAAGGAGGCTCTACCTGAGCTCATCGGGAGACTAGAAGACGAGGACGCGTCGGTCCGCTTTCAAGCCGCCACCGCGCTGGGGCGCATCGGGGACTCTGAGGCGATTCAGCCTTTGGAGACAGCACTGCTGCGGGGGGAAGAGGACGAGGTCGCCCGCTTCGCGATGTTCACCGCGTTGAATCACATCGGCCGCAGCAATCCATCCACCTGGTCGAAGATGGTCCCGGTGTTGGCAGGTAGGCTTCCCGAACATCAAGACCTCGCGTTGCTCACTTTTCGTGAAACCTACGATCCCGCGCTGACCCGTGCGCTCGAGGAATTCGTCGGCAATCGCGAAATCAGTCTACCGCGGCGCGCGGTGGGCATTCGGCTGCTCAGTTCTCTTTACCTTCAGCCGGCACCCTGGACTGGCAACTGGTGGGTGTATCATCCGGTTAACCAGCCACCGCC
The DNA here is from genome assembly GCA_043745255.1 of Verrucomicrobiales bacterium. GTDB lineage: Bacteria > Verrucomicrobiota > Verrucomicrobiia > Limisphaerales > UBA11320 > UBA11320. Next base: position 1,184 of record JAYTTC010000798.1, on the reverse strand, counting down.
CGCCAAATCCCTGCATTGGGCAGGTTCAACGACCCTCGCCGCCACACTGAGCGGGCTTCTCGACGATTCGGAGATGGAAATTCGCAGGTTGGCAGTTCAGGCCATTACAGATGGCACGGTGACAGTTGCTGCGCGAGATCTGCGTGCCCTATTCGATCGCGAATCCAATCCTGAGTTGCGACGCCTCGCGCTGAAGACGCTCGGGCGTCTGCACGACACCAACGCGGGTCCGCTCCTGGTATCGCTCTTGGAAACTCCCCAGCCTTCTGTCGAATTACTCCAGGAGGCACTCCTCGCGGCCGCCCTGATCGGAAGCCCCAGCAATCATCTCACGCCCGCCCTGGGTTTCGCTGCTTCCGCTTTGTTGGAAAAAACCACCGATCCCATTCTCGTCGTCGGGGCCATCGAGACGCTGGCCGCACTGCAGGATCCATCGACACAGCCGGCCTTGGCAAAGCGCATTCGCGACACCAACAACGCGGTCGCAGTCTCCGCCATCCGCGGGCTGGCGCGGATGAGAGCGCCGTGGGCGGATCTCGCTTCTGGCTTGGATGAATCACGCCCGGAGTTGCAACGCGCGAGCATGGCGGCTGCGACTTCCCTCAAGGCGAGAGAGGCGGTGCCCCGACTGCTGCAGCTTTCCACCAACGCTGCGCTCCGCGAGGACGCAGTCCGCTCACTCAATGCCATGCCAGATCTACGATCTCTCGACCTGTTCCTCAGCGAGCTGGGAGACAAATCGTTCACCCGACGGGAACAAGCTCAAAGAGCGCTTCAATCGATTCGCAAAGAAGCGCTGCCCCTCATTGAAACCCGTGTGCCAGGCCTCAGCGACGACGTTGTCTCCTCCTTGCAGCAGCTCTACACGGGAGATGAATCGGCTCGCAAGGGACCCATTTTTACTCAGACTAAAAAGGGGAAACAGCCCGAGGATTATCTCGAGTTCGCTTTGGCTCATGCGGGAAACCCACTCGAAGGGCAGCGACACTTCGTCAATCTCGCGGGTGCGGCCTGCGCGCGATGTCATCGGGTGTACGAACATGGAGGCGACGTGGGTCCGGATCTCAGTGGCATCGGCTCGCAATTCGATCGTCGAGCTCTGGCCGAATCGATCCTTTGGCCAAGTCGTGCGGTCCGCGAGGGCTATCAGCAGACCGTGCTGGAACTTCGCAATGGGGAATTGC
>JAYTTC010000797.1:0-3160 GCA_043745255.1 Verrucomicrobiales bacterium | reverse complement strand
ATGGGTGGCGATCCTTCGTGCTGAAGATCACGTGAACAATGACGAGGCTCAACGATTGTGGCATGGCGATGGGACGGGCTTTCAGCCCTCAGAGTGTTCTTGGGACGTTTTCCTGGGCCGATGGCCCAGGCTGGGATGGGGCGCACCGTTGGCGCTGGAGGCTGACAGGCTATGGCTCCAATTCAATGCTTTCCACGCTCTCAGTCAGCAAGCCCGAATCAGGGCACTGGAGTCCAACGGCCCGCCCTATCACCGCGCCGATGGACGCTGCTCCTTGGGCGTTGCCCAAGGCTGGGATGGAACGGGCCTTTGGCCCTCAGCAATTCTCGTTTTGATCTCGCACGTCGCACGCTGCGGAGGAGAATGAAGCGGGGCGACTTACTCGTTACCGAAGGCGTAAGGGATCGATGACGATGTGGCGAATTTTCTGACGTTTCCAGGTGTAGGTGATATGCACCAAACCGTCACTGGACTGAACCACCGCAGGATAGGAAAGCTCTCCGTCCGAACTGCTCTCCAGAGTCAGGGCCACACGCCAGTCTCGGCCGTCCTTGGAGAGCCCAACGCACATGGGCGTTCGAGCATGATCCGAGTTGTTAAAGACCAGCAGGCCGCGTCCATCCTGAAGCACCAGCCCATCGATCCCGCTGTTCGGATTCGGAAGCTGGGTCTTCACCATCGGACTCCATTTTCGCCAATCGCTTCCCTCCATCCAGCACTCGGTCACGACCTTCTGTCGGCTTCGGTTAAGAATCTGCGTGCGCCCATTTTTCCATCGCAGAATGGTCGGCTGGATCGCGCCAAACTCTTCCTTGGCATTCAGCGCTTCGGTACTCTCCCAGGTCAGGCCGAAATCCGCAGTCCGCTCAAGGTGCACGCGCCATCCGTCCTCTTCCGAACTCGAAGGACACAGCAATGATCCATCCGCGAGCTGCACCGGTTTGTTTCTCACCGGACCCAGCTGTCCGGCGGGCAGTCGGCGCGGGCTCGACCAAGTGTGCCCATTATCATGTGAAACGATCAACATGCCCCACCACTCGGACGGGCTCGGCCCCACCTTGTAAAACAACAGAAGCGGTCCACGTCTCGGCTGGAAAAGGACCGGATTCCAACAGGGATATCGAGTCAGGTTGTCGGGTTGCACCCCGTCAGCGACTTTTTCAGGCCTAGACCAGACTTTCCCATCGAACCGCGATGTCCAGATGCAGACGTCAGGATGTTTCTCATAGGCACCCCCGAACCAGGCAGACATCACTCCATCCCGAGTGTCGACCACCGTCGATGCGTGGCTCGACAGATACGGAGGCGCGTCGTCGACGAAACCGGTGTGCAGCACCGGATTCAACCCAGCATTTCCCGTCCCGAGATAGGTGCGGCGACTCACGCATCCAGCCGCAAGGACACAGGTCGCGACGGCGATCAGAAAGGGTCGCAACACACTGATAAATGAGCGGTGCATCGTCGGAAAATCGGAGACTTCTACTTTTTTCCCGCGGTGATCATCGGAAAATCATCGGTTCGGAATGGAACAGCCGGCAATCCGTCCACGTTCCAAAAGTTCACCACTGGATCATCCGCCCAGGCATACCGCACCGCGACCGGCTTGCTCACCGAGCGGCTGCTCACCACCACCTTGTTGCCCAGGATTTCCGCGCTCGCCCAAACGAATTTCTTATCCTCCCCGGCGATGGCAAAACCCCGTAGTTCCCCGCCCCGAGCGACTAGACCCGCTCCCACGTTCCGAAATTTTAGAACGATTCGATCGCCATCCACTTTCATGGAACGGTACTCAGGTCCGGAGTGCACGATCCTTTGCCCGTAGGTGACCTTCTGCGCCGCTAGCGCCAGCCGCGCCCCTACCGGCTCCTTATGAGTCGGATGGATATCTTGTGGATCGCCAACGTCGGTGATGACCGCCATGCCGACGTTGGGAAGGGTCTTGGTTGCGAGCCATTGAGCCTCGCGCAACTCCGCCCAGTTGCTTTCCTCGGGGCGCTCCTTGATTGCCATGAAGGGTGCAAGCTGAACCAGATGGAATCCAAAATCGCCCTGACCCCAGTCTTTGCGCCAGTTTCGAATCATGTCCACGAACAACGAGCGATACTGCTCCGCCCGTCCGGCGTTCGATTCGCCCTGATACCAGATCGCGCCCTTGATGGCATAGGGGATCAACGGAGCGATCATCCCATTGTAGAGCTCGCTCGGCCGCCAAGGGGCCCAGGGCGCTCGCTGAGTGAATTCCTTTCCTTCCGCCTTGGCGGCCGCGCGCTTCTTCTCCAGATCCGCCAGTTGATCCTGATAGCTGCGCAGAGATTGTGGGTAGGTGTCGACGATCTCCGCCTTGTAGCGCGGATTGCTTTGGAGCATTGGGTCGCTCATCCACACTTCCGCCGGAGAACCGCCCCAGGAGGTGTGAATGAGCCCCACAGGGACTCCCAGGGCTTTCTGAAGATCGCGTCCGAAGTAATACGCCACCGCCGAAAAGCCTGGCACCGTCTCTGGCTGGCAGAGAGTCCACGAGGACGGAACATTATTAGTCGGGGTCAGCGCCCGCAATTTTGGCACGGTGTACAGCCGAATCTGAGGGTTGGCCGTTTTGCTGATTTCCTGTTGAGCATCAAAAGTCCGGCTCATCGGCCATTCCATGTTCGACTGGCCACTCGCGATCCAGACCTCACCCACTAAGACATCCTTCAGTTCGAGCTGATTCTTGCCCTGGACCCTGAGTACATCAGGGCCGCCAGCCTTCAATCGCGACAGCCTCACCAACCAATGCCCGTTTTTGGCCTTCGTTTTGACCGTCTGATCTCGGAACCGAACCACCACTTCCTCCCCCTCGTCCGCCCAGCCCCAGACCGGAACTGAGAGGTCCCGTTGGAGAACCATGTGATCGGTGAACAGAGTGTGGAGCCGAACATCCGCGTTCGCGGCGATCTGCGAAAGGGCGGCCGCACCGAAGGCCGCAATCCAAAGGCGTAGGAATCGAGGAGAGATCATGTACCCGTAGTCCACTCCAAACCCCGCCATGCAGTCAATGGCAAGAAAGTTTGCCGCGACGTTCGGGGTGTGATTCAAAGTGGGTGAGAATGGAGTGTCGCAGATTCGAAGAGGTGGGGCGGGGATGGGCCGATACGGCCCACACTACAGATTGCAGCGCGCG
>JAYTTC010000796.1:0-3167 GCA_043745255.1 Verrucomicrobiales bacterium | reverse complement strand
TCTTGAGATTCGATTCCCGTGCGACCTCGCGTGTTTCGGTCTTGGTCAGCTCGCCGAGCGGAAACAGGACATGCGCCAGTTGATCCTGTCGCAGGCTGAAAAGGAAATAGGTCTGATCTTTCCGAAGATCGTGGCCGCGCCGCAGCAGGGTGCGTCCGGTGGCCGGGTTCTGTTCGGTGCGGGCGTAGTGTCCTGTGGCGATCTTCTCAGCACCCAGTTTGCGAGCTCGCCCAAGCAGTGAGCCGAATTTCAGTTTCTCGTTGCACATGACGCATGGATTGGGGGTGCGTCCGGCTTTGTACTCCTCTGCGAAGTAGTGGATGACCTGCTTTTGAAAATCCTCCGCCTCATCGATGAGGTAGTAGGGAATGCCCAGCCGATGGGCGACCGCTCGGGCATCGGTAACTGCCTGAGGACCGCAGCACTTGTCTTCGGCGCGGGAAACGCAGTCCTGGGGCCAGAGTTTCAAGGTGATCCCCACCACGTCATAACCCTGATCCAGCAGGAGCGCGGCAGCGGCGGAGGAATCCACCCCTCCGCTCATCCCGAGCACCACCCGAGTCTTTGTGTGGGTCGCAGTCACGATTTCGTTGGGGAAGATAGTTTGCTGGGCTTCCGTTGGCAAAGGGGTTTATCCGCGAATAAGCCGGGACCCGCTTGGGCGACGGGTGCAACCGAATGAGCAGGGCAAGGCACCGGAGCGGGTTTTTTTTACGGCAGATAGCACGAATCGCGCGGATGGGAGAGGGAACGGGTTCCTGGAAACTGATTCAGACCTGGCGTCGAGGCTGCTGCAGAGACCTTAAAAAATGTCTTATCCCTGCCCCGATCCTTGCACTTTTTCGCGGCTAAGCCTGGCCCAGCCTCGTGTCTTTGAGGCGGTTTAGGAAGGGCGTGATTACAGCGTTGGGGGGGTGCGAGGGTGCGATTAAAAGTGGGTGAGATCTGGACCCTTGGAGAAAGCCTGAACGGGTAGCTGCATGAGCGGGCCGCCCACTTCAGCGGCCGCGATGTCTCGACAGAAGTAGATTCCCGGAACCTGTTCCCCCTCCCCTCCGCGTCCTCCGCGCACTCCGCGGTAAAAAGCTCCTCCCCGGATCGGAAACGGGCAGGGCCGGGCTTAGCCGCGAAAAGGCGCAAGAGACGCAAAAAAACACAGGGGCTCTGAACTCTGCCTGCCCTGTTTCAAAGCAGGGCTGCAGTTCTGTAGCGTGGGCCGTATCGGCCCATCCCCGACGGGATCGTCCGATACGGACGACGCTACAGAAGAGGGAAACCATGCGAGGGCACGCAAGCTCCGAGCTTGCCATGGATCACGCGCTGAGGTTGGATTTATGGAGTAGCGGCAACGATTACTAATTCCAACATCCAATGACCCATCTGCTGATCGAATATCTAACCCTGGGCAATGGCGAATCTCCTCAGCCGGGGCACCGCGTGAGTGTCCACTACACCGGATGGCTGACCGATGGAACCAAGTTTGACAGCTCGGTCGACCGAGGTGAGCCCTTCGAATTTGTGCTCGGCCAGGGCCAGGTCATCCGAGGCTGGGATGAAGGAGTGGCGAGGATGCGGGTGGGGGACAAGGCGAAGCTGACCCTGCCTCCGGATTTCGCCTATGGTGATGAAGGTTATCCCGGTGCCATCCCTGCCAAAGCGACTCTGATCTTTGAGGTTCAACTCCTCAAAACCAAGAAAGCATAAGGGCCGCGATGCGGACGTGATTGAAAGTGGGTGAGATCTTCCTCCATTGCGGAGGTCTAAATAGGTTTTTTTCATACAATTCTGTAGCGTGGGACGTGTCGGCACATCCCCGCCCCGATCGTCCAAAATGAAAGATGTCCTGGTTTGAAAACTACGCGACACACCTTGCCTGTATACACTCCAAAAGCTCTTTGCTAGGTTCCCTTCGCTATGCCCATCGAAGATATTTTGTTGGAAGCGGAAGAGAAGATGATCAAGACCGAGGAGGTCGTCGCCAAGGAGTTCTCCGGAGTGCGCACAGGCAAGGCTTCGCCTGGATTGGTGGAGAACATCATCGTGGATGTCTACGGGTCGCAAATGCGAATCCGAGAACTGGCCGGCATCACCACTCCTGAACCGCGCGTTCTGATGATCCAACCCTGGGATGCCACCACGCTCCACCCCATCGAGAAGGCGATCAGCAAATCAAACCTCGGGCTCAATCCCAGCGTGGACAAGAAAGTGATCCGGATCGTGCTCCCCGAGCTCAGCACGGAACGTCGCGCGGAATTCGTGAAGATCGTCCGCAAAATGTCGGAGGATGGACGAGTCGCGGTTCGACATGTTCGACGCGATGCTCTGGAAGCGCTGAAGAAAGAGGGAAAAACGGGCGGTGTGACCGAAGATCAGGTGGAGCAGGCTGAGAAAGAGGTTCAGAAGCTAACGGATGGGTATATCGTCAAGATCGACGCTCACCTGGCTCACAAAGAAAAAGAGATCATGACCGTCTGAAGGTGCGGGGGTAGGCCCTTTATCGGAGCTTGGGCGGCTCGAAGACGAAAATGGTCTCGTTGGTACGGGCATAGACGAGACGTTCACGGGCCAGTCTTTCCACGGTGCGGGGATCATTCAGGATTGCCTCTGTTTGAGCCCGCAAACTTCGGTTCAGCTTCTCCTCGGATCGAATCTCCGTCTCTCGCACCAAGATATCTCGGTGCATCCGCTGGATCTGCTGAATCACCGGGAGATACCAGAAGAAAATACCCACTCCGGCGGCGACGAATAGTAGGAAGAGCACGAACTTCGTCAGCAAATCCCAGATACTGGTCACTTTCATTCGGGCGAGTTAAGCATGCGACAGGCGCGCCTGAAAAGGGGGATTTCCAGTAAAACTTTGGGTTTTCCCTTTTCTCCTCCCCGATTTGTGCCGATAAACCGCGTTGGATGATTAACGCTATCTTGTTGCTGGTAAACCCGGGTCCGACCTGGAAGCGGCTCGCCTCGGCGAATCGCTCTCCTGTATTGGTGATCCTTTTCTCCCTGCTTCCCCTACTCCTGATCACCTGCGGCGTGGAGGTTTGGTCGCTGGCGACGTTTGGCACGCACGACGGCTCGACTCAGCGTGCCCAGAAGGTGACGCTGGATCTCGCCCTTCGCTATGGGACAACTCATGTGGTGCTGGCGCTGGGCTTCACCTTTCTCGC
>JAYTTC010000795.1:0-3182 GCA_043745255.1 Verrucomicrobiales bacterium | reverse complement strand
CGCGCTACCTGCTGACCGTGCTTCCCCCTCTGGCTTCGCTTCCAAGGACCGTCTCGGTGGACGCTTCTGATGCAAGCCTGGAGTATCGCGTGCGGTCCTATCTGGAAGTGAATTGCGCTGGATGTCACCAGCCCGGAGGGCCCACCACGGGCTCCTGGGATGCGCGACTCATCACCCCGACTGACAGTGCAAAGCTGATCCAGGGGCTGCTGAACGACAACGGCGGGGACACGCAAAACAGGGTGGTGTTGCCTGGCGATCCTGATCATTCCATTCTGTTAAAACGCATCAGCGTTCGAGGGCAGGGTCAGATGCCACCTCTCGCCAGCAGCGAACTGGACGTTCATGCGATTGAATTGCTTCGGGCTTGGATCCAGAGCGATGATTTGAAAGCGAGGGCTAGTTTTGACACCTGGCACGAACTTTACTTCGCCAGTCACCCGGAGGCTGATGGCAGTCCGACGGGGGATCCGGACGCGGACGGCAGCTCGAACAGCGCGGAGTTTCTTGCAGGAACGAATCCTTTGGAGAGTGCGGATCTGCTGAACCTTCATTTGATCTGGCGCGAAGGCAGACCTTTGCTTCAGGCGCTGCGTCCAGCCAATCGTCGCCTCGAAGTAGAATACCGTGACTCCCTGGCAGCCGGGTCCGTCTGGAAAACTCTCTCTCTGGATCTACAGTCTCCAGCGTTCAGTGCGACCTCGCAGCTGCTTGAGATTCCGGTCCCAGCCGATGCTCCCAAGGAGCGTTACTATCGAACGCGGGTCTCGACTCCGTAATCGAGAGACGATCTCCATTCTCAAATCGCTCGTGCTTTGCTTCTATTGACCCATGCAAGAAGCCGTGAATCGCTTCCAGAAAATGCTGGAGCAAAATCCGAACAACGATCTGGCCCGATTCAGTTTGGCAAAAGCGTTGTTCGATACGGAGCGGTTTGCCGAAGCGAAGCCGCATTTTGAAACCGCTTTGCAACGGAAGCCGGAGTGGATGATTGCGCAGATTCTGTTAGGTAAATGTCAGCTTAGTTTGGGTGATAGGGCCGCCGCGCGCGTCACGTTCCAGCGTGGGCTGGAGCTTGCGATCGCTCAACACCACGAAGGTCCTCAGGCTGAGATGGAATCGATGCTGGCTGAGCTCTGAGTCGAGATTCCGACGGCGCTCGTCCGCAGCTTGCGACTCAGGAGATCATACTGCGAATGACTGCTGTCGCGCATCCCGACGTCGTTCCATTCTCTTGTTTAGGTTAATGCCAGCGCACCTCGCCGAGGCGCTTCTTCAAGTTGAGATGGAAGTTTCCGAGCGGGAACTCGTCCTCCTCGACAAGATCGATCCACTTGCCCAGGTTCGCTTCGCTGTCGATCGCCCGTGATTCCTTCCTCCAACGGGACGCGACGCTGGGCTTCACATACTTGGAAACCAGATCGTGCGCTTCGATCCAGAACGATAGCTTGGAACAAGTCGCTCCGTGTCGATACAGCGAGGCGATCTCAAGCCGCAGATCCTCCATCGCAGCAGGCAGAGCCACCCAGTTCACGGCGAGTGTATTGTCGGACCAGATCAGCACATTCCGGTGATGGAGAAAGGCGAACAGCAGTTGTCCCGCGAGTCCGTCGTAGTTCTTCACCCGACGCCCCACAATGGGAAATCGGAAAATCCGGTCGAGCAGAATGGCGAAATGGACGTAGTGCGCGAAAACGAACCCGCCTGAAACCAACTTGGTTGCCTCGCTGAAAGTTCGCAAATCAACCCGCAATTCCTCCAGTCCGTACATCCAGAATGGAGCGCGTTGCCGGATCATGAAGGGATCGAAGGGGAGCTCTCCCAGGCTGTGCGCCTGATCGTGGATGAGATCCCAGAGAGCTAGAGTGTCCTCCAGCATCGGGAGTGAATTCAGCAGGCAATCCATCGCGGGTGGAGAGGCGAGTTGGACCGCTTCAATCGAGCGCTGAGCGTAGGCCTGGAGTCGACGTGCTTCACGATCGCAGAAAATGGTGGCGAATGGATTGGTGGGACGTCCTGCCGCCGAGACCGTCTCGGGAAAGAGCACTGCGCATTCGCTAGCATACCCAGAAGTGAAGTCGACCAAGTGCCCAGGAGCGAACTTGGAATTGTGGAAGACCGTCCGCTCAAGCTGAGCAAGCCAGTCAGGCCACGGGACGCGCAGCAGCAGCGCCTCAAATCGAGTCTCCGGCGAGGCGTTTGGCGTATAGAGGGGAAAGAGAACCAGATTCTCGCTCTGGTGGACTCGTTGACGTTGCGGGTTATACGAGGCCAGCGAAGTGCTGAAGTCCGGCTTCGGGAATCCGACAGCAGCCCAATCCTCTAGATCGCTCTGAACTGCGGAATGATAGGCGATCTGATGCGGAAAGTAGGGCGCGAGGGCGCGCAATTCCTGGATGATCCGACGACATGCCTCATGGGCAGTTCCGTGCTGCTCCACGAGTGCATGCCCATCCGCGGCTTGGGTGAGTCTCAGTTGATTGACCGCCGCCTTGAGGTTCGCCCATGCGACCGAATTGGCGGCGAGGCTGACCGGCTTGTCCGGAGTGAAACGCTGGAAGACGGGAGCGCTCAACCAGTAACAAAGGTTTAGCCACAGTTGTTGATGGTCCGGTGAGGTAAGGTAGCTGTCCCCGAATAGCAGTGAGTCCGCGACGACAATCACTCGTCCTTTCCCATAGGTCGCACTTGCTATCAGTCCTCCCCTTGCGGGGCTGGCTTCGGCCGAGGATTCGAGAATCAGTTGCGCGCATTCATTTTGAGCGACCACCGACCCCGACTGATAGAAGCAGACGTGTTCGCTCCCTGCGGTGAGCTGGCGGCTTCGACGTGAACCGGTGGCTTCACCGAGCACCCAGGCCGGATTGCCGCTAATGCAGTGCGCGCGATCCATCACCGTGCTGTTCTCGATCGCAAGACCGAAGGCCGCCAGCAGGTCGTTGAGATTGTCCCCATACTTTTCGTGCTCATATTCGGTCACGACGAGCAATCCACCCCCGCCTTCCACGAAGCTTTGGATATCTCGAATCTCTTCCAGCAAGAGTCGAGGCGAGGTTCCAGAAACGGTGCGTTCCCAGCGGGGATCGCAGGGATGAATGAGAGCGAGCAGATCCGCTGATTTCAGCGTGGACGCGATGAGGGGTTGGTCGAGATTTCTGCGGGTTGAGAACTCCCGTTGGGAG
>JAYTTC010000794.1:0-3183 GCA_043745255.1 Verrucomicrobiales bacterium | reverse complement strand
AGTCGGGTCGTCGCCGGCGTAGGCGTATCGGTTGGCGTTCCGCATACGGGCGGACGATTCAAGCGAAAAGTGATTTTGTCGGGGCCCGAGCAATAGCGGGAAAAGTAGCCCATTGATCGTCCCTTCTTCGGCCTCTCCTATAAATTCTGCAGCGACGGGATCGTTCAGAGGAATTGAGGCGCTGGCTAGCAAGCGAGGAGTGTAAGCCTGAGGAATCCGCGATCTAATCGCAAGCAGCCTCTTGGCAAAGTCGGAGCCGGGTATTTTCAAGTCTCGCTGAGCGCAGGTGCGATGTCCCACATTGCAAGTCGCCACCGTTCCCAATGGTCACGCATCGCGAGCTACGAAAGCTACCGCACTGGGATCTGGAGCGGTTTGGCCCGTCGAATGACAGCGCAGACGCTTCCACTCCCCGATGCGAAGGCGCCACAGGTTAGGAACAATACTTGGAAGTACACCAAGAAGTTCACTCTTTGGACAACGAAGTTTGACCAGTGGGGAACTACCCGCACGCCAGTTGCGACTACCGTGGTGACCGTGATTCGGGGCTCACCGGATTACAACATCGTCACGTCTTACCCATCCAGACCCAAATCCATACCGGGAGGATAAGTCGAATGGAACAACTTGACAGGTCAGGTTTAGCCGGGGAATGGCTCCAGCGACTTCAGAGTAAATCACCCGGTAGTCGGTTTGAATCCGGTGTGCTCATCCTTCAATTGAGCCATGACAGGATCATTCGATTGGTGGTTGATCCAATCTTGCTGGCAGGCAGCGCCCGTGACCTGACATTGGACGGTAGTTGGTCGGCGGCTAGGTCTCCCAAAGATCGCCTCTTTGCGATGCTCGACAACTATTGGGAGGACGCTCTCCTGCGCTTGGAAAATGACACGGAAGAAATTCGCTTCATCGATGACGGAACGTTTCGCGGGTTCTACGTCGTCTGAAAAGCCCAAGAGCGCAGATTTATATCGACGCCAATCCTGTCGCCGGCCGCAACCTCAGCACCGCCGATCAAAATGCGGCCAGACAATAAGTAACGGCCTTGGGCCGATTGCTCGAAGTCGACCCGGTCACCAGTTGGAACGCGAATGCGTACAACGATCCGAGCAACCCGATCAAGAGACTTGACCTGAACCGTCCCAGATTTTGTGCCTCGTTCTTCCTGGTGAAAAGCCCGGATTCAGGCCGAGAAAGTGCCCGGTCGACGTTCCGCCAACGGGCGTCCGATCCGATCAAAAAGTGGTCTCGCGTGTGCACTCGCAAGGCCAGGAAATACCGCCCGCTCACCGTCTGGCTTGCGGACACGACCGACACACGAATAGCCCTCGATCGCGTCAACCAAACCGACAGCGGGCCCGGACGTCTCGCATACGTCCTTTCAAATCCACCCGCCTCATCACGTCACCGCCAACATCGCAGGCGCGAATGTGACCTAGAAACCGAGTGAAATTAACGAATTCGCCTCTCTTGACCTCCGGCCCGTTGAGCGGCGGCGGCACTACCCGCTCAGGCGAAAGGACCCCCGGTTTCCCGAGGGTCTTTTCGTGGAGCCTGTAGTAGGGGCACGCGACTGATACGCGTACCTAGTTTAGGAGCCGCACTATCTGCACCACAGACATCCCAAGCCACACGAGCACGAGGACGAAGGAAATGAACCCCGCGTTCGATTGCCCACGCTTGATCGCTCGGACACCGTTTGCGACGAATCCTGCGCCCAGCATCAACCCGCCGACGAGCAAGCAAGCCGACACTGCGAATCTGTCCGCATGCCCGCTCAGCACCAGCACTACTAAAATGAGCGCGGTGGCGATCGCGGCCCCGGTAGCGTAGGCGATCGTGACTTCCGCCACGCGGCTTCGCCATGTGGGCTGCTCAGCGGTCGAGGCTTGCCTCTCGTCGATATCAGTCATGGCTACTCCCTAAGCCAAGCAAAATGCTAATCCAGCCGTTGATATTAGCCCGCTCACAACGGACAGCGTACCGAACGAAACGATCACCGCATAGATTCCCACACCTAGCGAAGCTCCAGCGAGAATGCACCCGATCGTAACTGATCCAGCCGGGACTGTAGGCGGGTATCCGCTGATCGCGACAGACTGCTGAAAAACACCATATAGGTATTGCTGTATCCTGCTGCCACCACAGCTGTAGGTCCTTGTGCCGTGTGCCATCGTGTAGCTGTTGCCGGTTGTAAGAACGCAGACGTAAACATAGTTGCCTGCGGCTTCGTTCGGGCGAACGACGAGCATAGACTCCTGCGTGGTTTGCGTTCCGACCCACGGGCTCGCCGACAGGACCGAGTCCGCCGCCGCGATCGGCCTGCCGTTTAAGCTAGCCGGGGACGGAGCGGCCTGCGATGTGGCCTCCATCGGCTCGCTAGCCGAAGCCGGGCCAGCGAAACCGATCAAGGACAATGTGGTTGCCACTATTGCCAATATCCCAATCGACCGCTTGTTCAATCTAGATTTCATCATTACCCCGAACGTTGACGTTGACTATCAGAGCCGATCGGTGACTGGTGGCTACCGAAGCTCCCCCGACGTCGAAAATCGGCGGCGGTCAGAACGAGAAATGTTCTGAAGAATGCCGGCGTGAGCTAATAGTGTGCGCGTCTCAGCCGGATGTCAAGGAGATTTATTCGCGTTTGAGCTGCTCCAGACTTATGGGCAGACAGAACGGTTAGTCTGAGTGGCCGTTCCCGCCCTCCCACTTATGGTTTCGTCCGCGCCGGCGCAGGAGAATCAGCTCCCCTAACCGGACGATCCACGATTTGAACTCGCAAGGAATCCCTGCTGGTTGCGAGCTCGACGACACCTTTGGCGTCACGCGGAGCGCTTTGCGCCAGCTCCCGCACCGACAGCCCCTCAACTCGGGCATCCCTTCGGATCTCCGCGAACGCATCCACCCTCGACCTCATCCTGGCCTCCTCGCCGAATCATTCAGACGAGACCACGATCAAGTGGGGCCAAATCAAATCGTCACAACCACCCCGGCAAGTCGCTAGTGTCCTGCACCTGAAGTTCTTTGGTTAAGTTGTAGAATGGGGTGTGCCGAGAACTGGACGCCCGAAGACTGAGCTGATCTTGAGTGATGAGGAGCGGGAGCAGTTGTTGCGCTGGTCGAGGCGGGCGAAGTCCTCGCAGGCTTTGGCGTTGCGGTCCCGGATCATCCTGGGCTGCG
>JAYTTC010000793.1:0-3184 GCA_043745255.1 Verrucomicrobiales bacterium | reverse complement strand
CCGCTTTCTGGCCTCACGCAGGACCTCATGACAAAAATTTGCGACCGCTGTCTTGCGAACCGGGAGGCCGTGTTGCGTCAGCAGCTCGGCGATCGCCGTGTAAGAAGCCTTTTTCTGACGCAGCTCCACGATGAGCTCGGCCGCGGGAGCCAGGTGTTGATGCTTTGCTGTCCGCGGGGACACGAAGGTGGCAATCGCGCTGCGAAGAGTGTCGAGATTGAGTGATTTCATACGGATCGATTAAGGAATTTTTATTGAAGTGAACCGGCCCTACTGGTGCTGGCACGTCGCCTATTCACCGCGTTAGCGCGGATTGGCTGCTGCCGCCATTTCCGATCGAACGATCGGGGTAGGGCGTGCCCTCTAAAAAACGGGTGCCGCGGAGTGCGGGAGTCTCCCATACCGCGAACTGCGACTGGGGTGGGTGTAACGGGAGATACGCGGCAAGTTCGAGGACTCGACTCGCGTACGGGAGGACTCGATTGGGGATGTTGGAATCCGAGATCAGGCTCATGATTCATCTAAAGTTGATCACTTCCTGCTCAGCGACGTGTGCTCTGGGTTTGGGATTGCTCACCGGGTTCGTTGCGGAAGGATTGAGCGATCGGGAGCCATCGAGCTTCGATAGCCTGGTCCGAAGTGATCGGCTTCACGGTCGGTCGAGTGAACCCCAGTCGAATGGCGGCTCGTCGTGCCGCCTGCTTGTTGGGGGCGGCGATAAAGGTCAGGAGCCTTTCCTGGGTGGCAGATGATCCGGGAGCCGAGGATCGATAGACTCCCCACAACTCGGTGGTTTGCTTGATGGATGAACTCATGGGTCCAAAGTGAACCAGAGCCATCGAACCGCGGGGTGTAGGGTCTACACGTCGAGGCAGGGTTGTTCGGCTAGGCTTAGAGAATGGTTACCGCAAAAACCCAGTACAGCCTCGTCAACGCAAAGGGCTATTTTGAGGAGCATCTCCAGGTGGGCGACTACTACGAGGAAGGTCAGGGTGTCGCTGGCGAATGGTTCGGATCAGGTGCTGACCGACTTGGACTCCAGGGCCGGGTCGGGATGCACGAGTTCCTCACTCTCTGTGACAACAAAAATCCCAAAACAGGCGATACGCTGACAGCTCGTCAGCGACACATTCAGGACAAGGAGGAAAAGCCCGGCCCAACCCGTCGTATTTTTTATGATTTCACGTTCTCCCCGCCCAAGTCCGTGTCCATCGTGGGACTCTTGTGTGGAGATCACCGGTGTCCTTGCCGCTCATCACCGTGCGCGCGGCGTGGCGTTAAAGGAGTTCGAGGGTTTTGCCACGACCCGGGTGCGTCGTGGTCTGGCCAACACCGATCGCGCGACTGGGAGCCTGGTCGGTTCCCTGTTCACCCACGAAACCTCCCGTGCCCTCGACTGCCACCTCCACACCCATTGCATCCTGTTTAACGCCACGTTTGATCCGGTCGAGAAACGCTGGAAGGCTCTCCAGAATCATCAACTCCTCCGCGCTCGTAAGTATGCGGAGAATGTCTACTACCACGAACTTGCCAGGGATCTGCGTTCTTGTGGCTATGAGATCGCCAACCAGCGTCGAGGGGATTTCGAGATCGTGGGGGTCAGCGAGGATCTGTGTCGCCGTTTTTCCAAACTTCACAACCAGATCGATGACGCGCTTCGGCGTCTGATGGGTGAAAAGCCCGAACTCGCCACGGTCAACCTTAAGAACATCCGAGAGCGATTGGCTGAAGCGGAACGGTCGCGGAAGATGCCGAACGTGAGCCGCGATGAACTCCAACGACTGTGGAGGGGACAGATTTCAGAGAATGAGTGGGAGGATCTGCGCAAGGTCGTCAGGACGACCGCGCCTAAGTCTGATGGTGATGCAACCAGGTCCTCCGAACGACTGCGGGATGCCATCGAGTGGGCCGAGGAGCATCTCTTTGATAGACGATCCGTGGTCCCAGAGTTCCAGATCTGGCAGACGGCACTGGAACGCGCACGAGGCTCGGAGGTGGACGTCCAGGAACTCAAGGCTGCCACGCGAAGACGAGGGTATCTGCGCGGGGAGGACGGGGATGTGACGCTGCGGAGTGTACGGGACCAAGACCAACGCATCATCCACCTGGCCGCGGATGGGGTGGACAAATGCCCTCCTCTGATGCGTTTTCTGCCAAAGCTTAACCCCAAACTGCACTCAGAACAGAAGCGGGCCTTGGAGCAGATGGCACGTTCCAAGAATCTTGTCTCTCTGTTCCGTGGGGGTGCAGGCACTGGCAAGAGTTTCGTGCTGAAGGAACTCGTCGATCTTCTCGCCTCGGCAGGAAGCAAAGTAATCGTTCTCGCTCCCCAACGTCAGCAGGTGGTCGACTTGAAGCGTGCAGGGTTCCCGGCTCCCACCACGGTCAGCAGCTTCCTTCAGAAGGACAACCTGGATTGTCCGTCCGTTGTCATTGTCGACGAGGCGGGCCAGATCGGCGGCAAACAAATGCTCCAGTTGCTCAATCGAGTGAAGGCGACCGGCAGCCGCCTGATCCTCTCCGGAGATACTCGTCAGCACGGACCAGTTGAAGCCTGCGACGCTCTGGTGGCCATCGAGCGGCATTCCGGCATCTCCCCCATTGAGCTGCACTCCATCCGTCGGCAGAACCCGGCGCTGGCCAGGAACGCTGCAGAAAGAACTCAGATCCGCGCCTATCGTCAGGCGGTCGCCGCTGCTGCCAGTGGAAAGACCGCGGAATCCCTCAAACGACTGGATGCCATGGGCGCGGTCGTCGAGTGTTCGCTCGCGACCCAGGTTGAGAGATTGGCCGAGGAATATGTGAAGCATTGCCGGGGGAAAGCCTCGGTGTTGGTGGTTTCTCAGACCTGGACGGAGGTTCAGCGAGTGAACCAGGAAGTGAGGAAGCGACTCAAGCTGGTCGGTACTCTGGGTGTGGCCGAGACCCGACTCATGGCGTTGGAAAAACTCGATTACACAAGTGCACAAAAACGCGATGTCGGTAGCTACCCTCCCGAGGCGGTAGTGGTCTTCAACCAGAGGGTCCGTGGGGTGGAAGCGGGATCCCGGGGAACGTCCGCCGGCGTCGTACGATGTGGAGTGTTTGTGGAGGTGGGCGGGAGGATCGTCACGGTGGAAAAACGTCATCTGGACAAGATCACCGTCTGCCGACCGTTTGAGCTCGCGGTCTCTCCGGGCGAGCG
>JAYTTC010000792.1:0-11889 GCA_043745255.1 Verrucomicrobiales bacterium | reverse complement strand
GGGATGGGCCGATACGGCCCACACTACAGAATTGGCTGAAAGAGAGGGTGGAGGGATTGCGAACGGGCAAAACCGGCCGGTTCTGACGAGTCTGCTTTAGTTTCTTCAAAATTCGGCAGCCGGATTTTGAATTCCAGCAGGTCGGCACCCAGGATCTGAGATGCCAAAGAACCCCACTTCCCTGCGCGGTAATCACCGCCCGCCCTGCCTTCAGGAGGGCGTTCCCAACCTTTCGAAGCTCTCCTCAATGAAGGTGGTGTTCTGAATTCGAGCGAGCTTCGCATAGAGCCCGTCCTGTTCGATCAACTGCTCGTGGTTGCCACGCTCCACGATTTCCCCGTGCTGGATGACCAATATTTGCGAGGCATTGCGGATGGTGCTCAACCGATGGGCGATCACGAAGCTCGTCCGGCCGCGCATCAGTCGCTCGAGCGCCTCCTGGATGGACCGCTCGGTGGCGGTGTCCACGCTCGCGGTGGCTTCGTCCAGGATGAGAATCGGAGCATTCTTCAGCAGAGCTCGGGCGATGCTGACTCGCTGTTTTTCACCCACGCTCAATTTCACCCCGCGCTCACCCACTCGCGAGTCATATCCCATCGAAAGCCGGGCGATGAAGTCATGGCAATTGGCCGCACGCGCGGCTGCCACCAGATCCGCCTCCGAGGCTTCCAGTCTCCCATAAAGGATATTCTCGCGAATCGTCCCGTTGAACAGGAAGGGCTCCTGGCTCACGACGCTGATGTGCTGACGGAGCGATTCCAGGGACACGCGGTCCACATCCTGACCATCGATCAGAATCTGTCCGCCGGTGGCCAGATAGAATCCCGGAAGCAGATTCACCAAAGTCGATTTTCCAGCGCCCGTCGGACCCACCAGCGCCACCATGTCACCCGGCTTGGCCTCGAGAGATATATCCCTCAACACCACGCGTTCCGGACCATAGCTAAACTGCACGTTCCGATAGGAAATCTGTCCCCGCACCGGAAGCTTCAGCGCCTCGGGTCGATCCACGCGCTCGCGCGTGGCGTCCATGATATCGAAGACCCGCTCCCCGGCCGCCCGCGCGGCCTGCAGCATTTGGTTCAAACCATGAAGCTTGCTGATCGGCTCGTAAAAGAACGCGAGATTTAGAACGAAAGCCACCAGATCCCCCACCTTCAAGGACCCTTCCATGACCAATCTGCCGCCGTATCCCAGCACCCCTGCGGTCCCGAGCGCAGAGGCAAGGGTCATCGCGGGTGAATAGTTCGCCCATACCCGCATCACTCCCAGCGTGCCTTTGCGCAAATCATCCGCACGCTGCGCGAAACGCTGGTCCTCGTAGTCCTGCCGACCGAAGGCCTTGATCTGACGAATTCCCTGCAGGCTGTCCATGAGCTGCGCGTTCATCGCGCTGGAGGCCATGCGCTGCGCGCGATAGCGCTTGTGTGCCGTCAAGGTGTACCACAATGCCCCGCCAATCAGAATCGGGAGCGGTGCCATGGCCAACCCCGCAAGAGTCGCGTTCGCGTGAAACATCAATCCCAGCGCCCACCCAATGCTGAGCAGAGCGACCATCCCCTGCTCCGTGCCATCAATCAGCACGCGCTCCAATGCGTTCACATCCTCAATCACCCGTGTCATGAGATCTCCCGAGGAACGCTGGTCAAAGTAGCTCACGGGAAGTCTCTGCAAATGCGAAAAAATGTCCCGACGCATATCGAACATCACATTCTGTTCGAACTGATTGTTGATCCGAATACGCAGGCTGTTGAAGAGCTCCCGCAGCACGAATGCACCCACCAATCCTAGGACCACCGGCCAGAGCAGATCCGCACGCTTCTGAGCAATCACACGATCAATGATCAATCGGGTTAACTGCGGATAGGCGAATCCGCAGGCCAGCATGAGCACCGCGAAAAGATTATTCGCGGTAGCCAGTTTCCAGTACGGACGCAGATACGGAAGCACTCGGCGGAGGACCTCGCCGGTCGGCCGAGCCTTGGAGGTGAGTGTGGGATCGTGACTGCTGGAGAGAGCGTGGTTTCGAGACATGGTCGGACAAATCGATCAACGGAGCTGCCAAGATGAGACGGATCCGCAGCGTTCACACTGAGTAAGTTCAATAATCACCCATGGCATTAAACCAGAAAACGCGAGCGTTGAACACGTCAAAAGCAGCCATTGCCGTTTAGATCGGGCCCGCTCTATCTTCCCGTGGTTTTTCCATTTCCATTTCCCCCCCCGCCCTCTTGAATCAACCCTGTGGCTCGAGATTACGTTCTTCAACCGTTTCGCCCTTCGGTCAATCTCCAGATTGACTACGCGGCTGATCTGAACCCGCAGCAACATGCGGCGGTCACCGCACCACCGGGGCCAGCTTTAGTCATCGCTGGAGCGGGATCAGGCAAGACTCGGACCTTAATTTATCGGGTGGCCTATCTCCTCGAGCAAGGCATTCCACCGGAGCGGATTCTTCTCCTCACCTTTACCAACAAAGCAGCCAAGGAGATGATGAACCGGGTGAGTACCCTGATCGGAACTGAATTGCGAGCGCTCTGGGGCGGGACCTTCCATTCCATCGGGGCTCGGCTGCTCCGTCAGCAAGCCGAGATCATCGGTTTCCGAAAAGACTTCACCATTCTCGATCGAGAGGACGCCCGGGACTTGGTGAAAGCCTGCCTGGGAGAACCGGATTTTGGCACCACCGACACCTTCTTTCCCAAAGCGGACGTTTTGGTGGACGTCTTTTCTCTGGCGGTGAACAAATATCGATCGGTAGCCGAGGCTGTGGCCCAGGAATATCCGCAGTTCAGCATGCTCACAGGCCGGATCGAGGATCTCGCCCGCCGCTATATCCATCGCAAGAAGAACTCCAACGTAATGGACTTTGATGATCTGTTGGTGAGGTGGTTAAAGCTATTGCAAGACGAGCCGACAATTCTCGAAGAATATCAGCGAAGGTTCCAGTTCGTTCTGGTGGACGAATATCAGGACACCAACACCGTCCAGGGCACGCTGATCGATCTGCTGGCCGCCAAGCATCACAACGTGATGGCGGTGGGTGACGACTCCCAGAGCATCTACTCGTGGCGAGGGGCAAACTTCCGAAACATCCTGGAGTTTCCCAAGCGATACCCCGACGCGAAAGTATTCAAGATCGAGACCAACTACCGAAGTACTCCCGAGATTCTAAATCTGGCCAACGCCGCCATCGCCCCCAACACCAATCAGTACCAAAAGCGCCTGCTCTCGGCGCGGCCTTCTGGCATCAAGCCCATCCTCGTGCCCTGCGGCGACACCAGCGTGCAAGCGGCGTTTGTCTGCCAAAGAATCCTGGAATTACATGAGGAGGCAACCTCGCTCAACGACATCGCTGTTCTATATCGATCGCATTTTCATGCCCTGGAGCTGCAGCTCGAATTGACTCGCCGACAGATTCCTTTTGTCATCACCAGCGGCATCCGCTTCTTCGAGCAGGCGCACATCAAGGATGTCACGAGCTATCTGCGGATGATCTCCAATCCACGCGATGAAATTGCGTTCAAGCGAGTGGTGCAAATGCTCCCCGGTGTCGGTGCCAAAGGCGCGGAGAAACTGTGGACCGCCTTCAGCGAGCAGCGCCGGACCTTGATCGAGGGTACCGCACCGATTGCGACTGCATTCGAGCGCTGTCGTGGCACGGCCCCCAAGAAGGCCATCATCCCATGGGCTCAACTCAGCGCCACCCTCGCCCAACTGGAGCCCCTTCAATCCAAGCCATGGGAAATGATTCAAATCATCCTGGATGCGGTCTATGCCGACTACCTCTCCAAGAATTTCGACAACTACGAGACCCGTCAGGAGGAGATCGAGCAGCTTGGAGTTTTCGCTCACCAGTTTCAGGACCTCGAGACATTCCTCAGCCAGCTTGCACTGATGACCAGTGCCGAGAGCGACGATGACAAACCGAAAAACAAAGATGAGGAACGAGTCCGGCTCACGACCATCCACCAGGCCAAGGGCCTCGAGTTCAATGTGGTGTTTGTGATCATGCTGTGCGATGGCCTGTTTCCCTCCTCGCGGTCGCTCAACTCGCTAGAGGGCGAGGAGGAGGAGCGTCGGCTGTTCTACGTGGCCGT
The DNA here is from genome assembly GCA_043745255.1 of Verrucomicrobiales bacterium. GTDB lineage: Bacteria > Verrucomicrobiota > Verrucomicrobiia > Limisphaerales > UBA11320 > UBA11320. The sequence continues at coordinate 7,789 of JAYTTC010000792.1, read as the reverse complement.
GACTCGCGCACGCGACGAACTCTATCTCACCTATCCGCTGCTGCGCTTCTCCCAGGGTGCAGGAGAGACCCTGCAGATCCCCTCGCGATTCGTCACTCAGCTCGCCACGGATCTGCTGGAGGAACTGAGTTTACGCCAGACTCAGTACGGCTATTGAGATGAACCCTCTAAGGCGACTCAACTTGAAACAAGGGAGCCAACATCTTCCGTCCCAGCGGCTGGTCCGGCTGCACCTTGAGCAAACGCTCGTACATTCCTCGGGCTTTGGGCAGATCCACCTGCGTCATCATTTGAATTAGCCCCACCACCCGCGCATACGATGCGGTGAAGTAGACGCTTGCCTCCGCGCTGGCAAAGTACAGCTCCACCGCGTCGTTCACATTTCCCGCCGCCTCTCGCGACAGTCCGCGGAGATACTGATCACGAGCCTTCCGATAGCGATCCACCAACGGAAGCGTGACGCCCGCGGAGGACTTCATCGCTACACCTTCCCTGCTCTGTTCCAGCAATCGAATCAGCAACCCATCGGACGATGCAGCGTTCCGTGACAATCCACACGGAGCCAGAAATGTCACTCGGGGAAAATCATCGGTGTTCAGGGCGTTCTCAGGACCGGCCGAAACAATCGTGTCAAGGTCCGCGAGCCAGCAGCCGAGCACTTGAACCGCATTATTGAAACCCGCGGAACGCAGTTCCACCGGATCTGTTTCCTGAATCCTTCGCTCCACGAGCGTGGCCAAGGATTCCTCCGGCGATTCCATTCTTCCGATCAGCCCAACCACCGGAATATCGACGTTGAAGTGCAGCAGCCACACCTCAGAACGGGAAAAGACGCGTTGAAAAGTGGCTGCGATGATTCTCCAGGTCACCTCATCCAACTGATGAAGCGGAAGCCACTGGCAGAAGAGCCCGTCAGGCTGTAATCGATCGCGGATGGCCTCGAAATGTTCCTGCGTGTAAAGCGATCCGGTTCCGTCCTGAGCCGGATGGAACAGATCGGCGAGGATCACATCGTAGCGATTCGTCGTAGCGCGGATGAAGCGACGAGCGTCCGCCGCGCGCAGGGTTACACGAGGATTTCGCTGCGGAGCGCGATTCATCGGCTCGAACTGAGCCATCATCTCGATCACCTCCGGCAGAAGTTCCACGCTATCCACCTGCAACCCCGTATGGACAGTGGTCGCCCCGAGCGTGATCCCGGTTCCTGGCCCAAGAACGAGGGCTCGTCGTGGGTGCGGGTGAAGCAGCAGCGGCAAATGGGCCTGCCGACGCTCCGCAACAGAAGCGGCGGTGCCTCCCATTTGAAACCGGTTGTTCACGCGAAGCGTCCGGTTGTTCTGTTCGTCAGCGATCACTGAGGCCGTAGCCATGGTGCCGGTGCGTTCAGCCACCAGGCGAGCTCCTGTCGGTACATCGATGAGCCGGAGATCCGAAGGTAGGAGGCTCACCGCAGCGAGAGCCCCCACAGCGACTGCCCAGGACCAGGATCGCAGCTGGGGTGCAAGTATGAGATACCCGGCAGCGATCATCAGGAACGCTCCCTTGAATCCCACCGCTGGCAGGATCCAGATTCCAAACACGCCGCCACCGAACGCGCCACCCAAGTAATTCCAACTGACTCCACGGCCCACGCCAAACTCCGGATCTCGAGCCAAGCTAACGGTGTGCGCGTACACGGCGCCCATCGCGGCGCACGGAAGCAGGAAGATCATCGCCGCCACCGTCATCTCAGCCGTCACTATCCCCAACCACCCGCCCCCCACCGCGGCTTGAACGCTCATGAAGACTTCCTTGGCGCGAGGAAGCGACGCGGCTGCCAGCAGAACCGTGATGGCAACGCAGGAAAGCAACCAAGTCAGGAGTTCGATCGGATGGCGCGATCGACCCCAACGATGATAGGCCTCAGCACCGAGCGTGGTTCCCGCGAGATACATCGCTACCGCTGTCGCGAAGGAATAGATGGAATTCTCGAAAATCTGCGACAGCGCCCGTATCCCCACCAGCTCCAGACCCAGTCCCAGAAGGCCTGTCGCGATGAGGGTAATTTGAAGTCGTCGTCGCGTGAACGGCCCACCTCGCGCGCGCCGAGGAGAACGACTCCCACTCTCTTGCACCGGGACCGGCATCCCTCTCGAGATCAGGAAAAGTTGATGAAAGCTCAGCGCACACACCACGTTGGTGGTTCCGCAAATCAGAAGACTGGTCTTCAGGCCGACAGCCGGCATGAGGGCAAACGCCGTCCCAAGACAACCCGCGAAAGCCCCGGCGGTGTTGATCGCGTAAACCCGTCCCATCACCCGATCGTCATCTTCCAGCCGTGCGAGAATCGCCTCCATCGCTGGCAAGGTTGCCCCCATCGCAGCGGTGATCGGAAGCAGCAGCAGCACCGGAACAAAGAAGGACACTGCTCCCTGGACCCACGCGCTGGGGTCGAGTCCTATCCAGCCGTTGCAGAGTGTCGTCGCCCAGGGGATCACGAAGCCTGAAACCATGACCCCAGCACCCACGAACCACTCCAGAGCCGAGGCAGCAAGCATCGGATGGCTGCCCAACCGCCCGGAGCGCCAGGCCGCGCTCCCCAGCGCGAGACCTGCCATCACGGCGGTCACCACCGCCATGACCGAGGGAACCTCGTGCCCCAGCCCGAGGGCGAAGAGCTTGGTCCAGACCACCTGCGCCCCGAGGCTGCCCAGGCCGGAGAGGAAGAAGACCGCCAACGCGGCGGACCGAGGGGATCCATTCCCCTTCGGCCCATCAGACCTGGAAGCCGCGCTTTCGATGTTCGATACCTGGGTTACCCAAACAGAGCGGCCGAACTACCACTTCACCGATTCGAGATAGCGCAAACTCCGCGGGATCTGCTCAGCAGCGGTAGGAGACTCGTCCTCGATGAAGTAGTACTTCACGCCAATCTGCCGGGCAGTCTTTAGAATCGCGGGCCAATCCATCTGTCCCGTGCCCAGAGTCACATCATTCGTGACGTCCGAACCGCCGGTCAAATTGCCCTTCACGCCTTTCTTGAGATCTTTCAAGTGAAGCAGATCCCAGCGCTTGGGATATTTTTTCAACCACGCCACCGGATCTTGTCCCGGGTGGACGACCCAAAGAACATCCATTTGGAAGGTGACCCACTCCGGCTTGGTCTCAGACATCAACAAGTCGAGGAAAGTACCCTTGGCGAACGGCGTGAATTCGTAGCCATGCACATGATAGAAAAACCGGATTCCCTGCTTCCTGAGCACTTCGCCGGCCTTATTGAACACCTGGATAGCTTCGCGGCATTCCGCCTCATCAAACGCGTCCTTGTGGGGAATCCAGGCGCATCCGGCATATTCCAGACCTAGCACCTTCGCGTCGCGTGCGATTCCCTCCGGATCAGTTTTGTAACGATCAAACGGGAAATGTCCGCTCACCGGCTTCAACCCGGCGTCGGCCAACATGCCTTTGAATTTATCGGGAGAGAGATTGTAGGTGCCGGCAAGTTCCACGAGATGGAAGCCCATTGATTTCACCTTCTCCACCGTGGCTGGAACGTTCCGCGTAAAGTCAGCGCGCAGGCTGTAGAGCTGGAGACCGATCGGCCCCTTGAAACTGGGTCCGACGCCCGCCGAGTGTGTGGCGGCAAAAACAGAGGCCGCCACCAAAAATGAACCCGAGACCGCAAGGAACAGACGTGTGGATTGCTTCATGGGCTGATTGAACTCAAAGACAAGGCCGAAGGGAATGGCGAAATGAACCGGCCGGGCCTAACGCCAGATAATTCCCAAGCTGGCGCTCGGTTAAGCCTAAACACGCGAATGGCTTGCCCTCCAAACACGCCAAACCGCCTTGAAAAAAAAAGAGGCCGGATGCATGTCCGGCCTCTTCACGAATCCGACTTCTACTACCGCACGCCGCGGTAGAACTTGGGACTGCCTGCGGTCTTCGGGTCGACGGTGACTGTGCCGCCGACCAGGGACGTGTACGGGCCCGCAGGATTATCCGACACCTGGATTATCCCGTCGGTGGTGAATGTCACCTGGCCATTCGGCGCCACTGTGAACGTCATTGTCGGACGCACGACCTGGGCCACGGTTTCGAGAGTCACCCCATCCAGAATTGCATTGGCGTCAGTGAGGATTGGGTCAGTGCGGCCTCGGACAGTCGCTATGAGCACCAGTTTGTCGCGCCGAGCCACAAACTCAGCGGCCACGACCGCTCCCCCTGCCGTGTTGTTTATCCCGCCCTGGATATTGGGCGGAGAGAAGTCCGGCGCTATCAGCACGCCGTCGGCATAGACGTTGAATCCTCGGTTTCCGCAGCACTGCTCGTAGAAGAGCAGTTGCACCTTGTACGTGTTCCCCGGGACCAAGTCGGCGAGCTCCACTCTGACAGTCCCGCCGTAGCGTATGGACTGCATGACCTTTTCGATGACATCATCGGCAGCGCTATCGCCATATTCAGGCGTATCCCAGTTCGGAATGTTGTTCGGAGCGGTGACTGTGATGCCAGGTGCCGTGTCCGACGTGAAATTAGCGTCCCCAGCCAGGCCCGCTGCGCCGGCGCTGCTGACGTTAAACGCGTAGAGGAAGTTCCCTTGGAGATCCAGTCCCTCCCCTTCGTCGCCTCCGGTCACCTGCTGAACCAGGATATCTGAGAACGTTGGGGCATCCGCTACCAGGGGATTAAGCAGGAACTCCAGCTCAAAGCCGTCCGGCACGCCGTCGCCGTCCGTATCGGGCAGGGTCGGATTGGTATGGTAGATCAGCGCCTCATCGCCGTCAGAAAGGCCGTCTCCGTCGGAATCGGTCAGGAGGGGATCAGTACCATAAGTGCTCACTTCATCCCCGTCCCTAAGACCGTCGGAATCCGAATCCTGGTTCGCAGGATCGGTGTGGTATTGGGTCAGTTCCTTGCCATCAGAAAGTCCGTCACGGTCGGAATCGGCATTCTTCGGATCCAGCGAGAGCTGATACTCCTGGAGGTTCGTCAGCCCATCGCCATCAGGGTCTCCGGCCGCAGTCTGCGCCAAATTACCGAAGTTCGCGATCTCCCAAGCATCGGGAAGCCCATCGCCATCGGTGTCGGGACCCACGTCCACCACTTTCAACACCACACCATTCAGAATGGCGTTGTGGTCGGTAAACTTGGAGGAGGCGGTGCGCCCATCCAACACCACGTGCAGAAGAGTGTCCTGCGCAGTGAACTCATAGGCGATGTAAGCACCCGCCTTGGTGTATCCAGCCCCGCCCTGAACGGCTGCTGGACCGAAGTCATGCACCAGCATCCGGTCAGTCAGCAGATCGAACGGAGTGAACGGAGTTTCCGGCACCCCGGGTCGCACAAAAACATCGAAACCACGTCCGGCACAGCACTGCTCGGCGAACAACAGCTGAAGCTTGTATCGCTTGCCCACTTCCAGATTATCCAGATCGACGTTCACCGCCGGCGTTGCCGAAGCCGCGTCCGACCAGCGAATGGACCGCATGACTGACTCCAAGGCGTCGTCATTTGCGGTATCCCCGTATTCAGGAGCGTGCCACTTTGGGATCTCATTGCCGGCCGTTACAAGAATTCCGGCCTCGCTATCGATCGTGAAGTTGGCGTCTCTGACCTGTCCCGCGGCAGGATTGGATCCGACGCTGAATGCGTAGAGGATCGTTCCGTCCAGATCAAGCCCCTCGCCCGCATCGCCACCAAAGAACCGTCCGACAGTGACCTGTCTCGGGATGACCAGTTTGTCATTGGGATTGGAGCGGGAGAAGTACTCCAAGGCATCGTTGAAACCGTCTCCATCGGTGTCGATCTTCCTGGGATCAGTGTGGCTCAGCAGGATTTCAATCTGGTCGCTGAGTCCGTCGCCGTCTGTGTCCGCCTTGGTGGGATCCGTCCCGTATTTGTTGATCTCGTCGCTGTCGGAAAGCCCATCACCATCGGTATCGACCTTGGTAGGATCCGTGCCGAACGTTTTCACTTCGGTGCCATCCATCAATCCATCCCCATCGGTGTCCGCCTTGGTGGGATCGGTGCCAGCAAGCAACTCCTCCGCGTTAGACAGTCCGTCATGATCCGGGTCATCGGTGCTTGTCTGTGTCAGATTTCCGAAATAGAGCTGTTCCCAACCGTCAGAAAGCCCGTCGTTGTCGCTGTCGCCGCGAGCCTCCAATTGCTCCAGCGTGACGCCATTGATGATTGGGTTATGGTCCAGAATGGCGGGAGAGGTCGCCGTGCTTCCGTTGAGAAGAATGACGACGCTTGTCTTCGAAGCGATAAACTCGTGTGTGACCACCGCACCAACCGATGCGAGGGTTCCACCGTCGGCCTGCTGAATCGTCGCGGCCTGGAACTCATCGACGGCAAGGTCTCCATTGATATAGATGTCGAAACCCCGCGCCGGACAACAGGACTCGGCGAAGAGCAGCTGCAATTTGTACTTCGCGCCAACGCTCAACCCCTGGAGTTCGATCTGCGGTTTTGCTGGATCGGGGCTCCAGCGGATCGATGTCATGACCTTCGCGAGCGCCAGATCGGAATCCGTGTCGGCATAGGTGGGCACAAGCCAGTTTTGAATGCTGTTTACCGCGGTGACAACGACCCCCGGAACCTGGTCGGTCGTGAAATAGGCATCGCCGGCCTGACCGGGATCCTCGGTGTCAGGACCGACACCGAAGGCGTAGATGAAGGTTCCTTCGAGATCGAGGCCTTCGCCAGGATCAGCCCCCGTAAAGGGTCCAACAGTCGTGGTCGCTGCGTGCGCGGTGGTATTCGCAAAAATGAGCAGAAGAAGTGTGAGAAGAGAATAGAATGGGTGGTGTTTTCTCATGTTGCTAAGGAGTTGAGTTACTAATGAGAGGGATGAATGACTGATAGTGAGCTCTTCATCCGAGGTCAAGCGTTCAGTCATTCGGATTTTGGAGAGGCTATAAATTTTCTGGAGGATGAATTTTACGGGGATGCGCTAAGGCCGCACAGACGACGTGGATTGGCGCAGAATCGGCGAGCTTCCTTGACGCAACCTTGCGGACCGATAGGCTGCGCGCCCATGCCCGAGGGCGAAAACAATCAGTCCAAGACCTGGGGCGCATCGGCTGAACCGAGCCGTTCCCCTTCCCACGAATCGCTCCCGCAGCCTTCCAGTGCGGCGAGCGCCTCGACCCCACTCGCCACTGCGGAGCGTCTGCGAGACGCCATCGCGCTGCTGGAGGAGGTGGCCCGCAACCGCGCCGCTATGGCCCAGCTTTCACCTGAGGAACAGGCGCGTCTCCAGCGAGCCTCAGGCGAGATCTTCTGCCCCGAGGTGCGGGATCGACGTCGACTCGTGAAGGCGCGACAACGCCTGCGCAAGGTCGAGAAGCAACAGCGTGATGAGAGCGTCTTGTCCGCAACCGGGATCCGCAAGCTTCGAGCCGAAGCCGTATTCACCACTCCCAATGTATTTCCTCCGACCGGCTTCAAGGACGAGCACATGACTCGCGATTCGGAGGAGCGGGAGGTCGTCGAGCCGCAGAACTGCTACATCTGCAAGCAAGACTACTCGACCATTCACCATTTCTACGACCAGTTGTGCCCGAAGTGTGCCGAACTCAATTTTAAGAAAAGAAGCGAGCTGGCGGATTTGAGCGGTCGTGTGGCGCTGCTCACCGGGGGTCGCGTAAAGATCGGCTACCAGGCCGGAATAAAACTGCTCCGCGCCGGAGCGCATCTGATCGTCACCACTCGCTTCCCACACGACTCCGCAGCGCGCTACGCCGCCGAACCTGACTTCGATCAGTGGGGCCATCGCCTGGAGGTTTTTGGACTCGATCTGCGC
>JAYTTC010000791.1:0-3190 GCA_043745255.1 Verrucomicrobiales bacterium | reverse complement strand
CTCCGTGCAAGTGCTCCTCGTGCCTTCCTGAGCAACTCTACAAACGCACTGGATGTCCTCGAAACGGAGGGCCGCGCGCTCTACACGGCCGGTAACTTCGCCCGGGCTGAGACACTCCTCAAGGACGCTATGACTCGCTTCCCCTCGGAGGACTCTCCCTTCTCCACGCTGGCCAGCCTTCACCTCCAGCACGCAGCTGCCTTGCGGCGGGCAGGAAAGACCAATGAATATCTGCAGCAGGTTTCGAATGCGCGGGCCCTGCTTGAGAAGCAGGTAATGTTTCAGCCCACCAATGCCAATGCGTGGGTGAACTACGGCGCGGCTTACATGCGCGCCGACATGCACAGCGAGGCAATCGCGCCTCTCAACAAAGCCATTCAGCTGGATCCCGGAAATCATGCCGCACTCCAGAATCGCGCCATTTGCCATTTCAGGCTTAACCAGCTTTCCGAGGCCCAGAAAGATTACGAACGCCTGCGATCCCTGGGTCCCGATACTCCCTATGCGGTTTACTACGGACTGGCTGAGATCGCGACACGAACAGGACGCAACAAGGACGCTCGTAAGCTTTACGAGGAGTTTATAAAGAACTCTCCCAACGCCCCGGAGGCGGGCCTGGTTCGGGACCGTTTGAAGTCGCTCAAATAGCCCGAAGCCAAGCGACGCAACTCTGTTATGAATCGCAACCGAATCTTCAGGGCGTGGTTCTTCGGTGCGCAGATCACGTGGCTCGCCTTCCTGTTGATCTTCCCGCAATGGATCTTCGCGGCAGAGTTGGAAGATCCGATGACTGCTTACCTGCGCAGACGTCCCCCGAATGTTCTCCTGATCGTAGCCGATGATCTCGGATATGGAGACCTGGGTTGCTACGGACAGGCTCGGATCAAAACCCCCAATCTCGATCGCTTAGCCGCTGAGGGAACACGTTTTACTCAGTTCTATGCGGGCAGCACGGTCTGCGCACCCTCGCGCGCCGTGCTCATGACCGGTCTACATACCGGACATAGCCGCATCCGAGGAAACGAACAAAGGCCGCTTCTGGCTGAGGACATCACGCTCGGCAAGGTGCTGGAGAAGGCAGGTTATCAAACCGCCGCTTTTGGCAAATGGGGACTGGGAGCTGCAGGGAGTTCCGGTGTCCCCAACCGCCAGGGCTTCCAGGAGTGGTATGGTTTTCTCGATCAGGTCGCGGCCCACAATTATTATCCCGCCAGCCTCTACCGCAACGAAACGGTTTCCCCGATCGCCGCCAACGAAGGCGGCCATAAAGGCGTCTACGTTCAAGATCTCTTCAATCGCGCCACGACAAACTATCTAAGAACCGCCAGATTCCGGCCCTTTTTTCTTTATTTGCCCTATACCCTTCCCCATCCCAACAACGAACTAGGTCAGGCCACGGGCAATGGGATGGAGACCCCCACCGATGCCCCGTACACTCACGAAACTTGGCCGCAGGCGGAGAAAAACAAAGCGGCGATGATCAGTCGACTGGACGCCGATATCGGATTGGTGCTCTCCACCCTCAAGAGTTACGGAGAGCACACCAACACCGTGATCCTCTTCACCAGCGACAATGGCCCGCATTCCGAAGGAGGCGTCAAAGCCGAGTTTCACAAGAGCAGCGGTCCGCTTCGGGGAATCAAGCGGGATCTCTACGAAGGAGGAATCCGAGTTCCGATGATTGCTTGGTGGCCCGGTCACATTCCGGCCAACCGAGTGAGTTCTGAAGTTTGGACCTTCTGGGATGTGCTCCCGACCGCAGCGGCCTTTGCGCGAACGGAGCCCCCCAAGAACATTGACGGAATCTCATTCCACCGGGAATTGGTGGGGCTCGAGCAGACCAATCACCACGATTCTCTTTACTGGGAATTTCACGAAGAAGGGAGCCAGCAGGCCGTTCGGATGGGCAATTGGAAGGCCGTTCGCACTGAACTGAATCAGTCGCTCGAGCTCTACGACCTAAAGGAAGACCAGGGTGAGACCCGCAATCTCGCGAGCCAACATCCGGAGATCGTTGCCAAAATCGAAGCGTATCTGAAGAGCGCGCGCACGGAGAACGAGTTCTGGCCGCTCAAGCCCAAGCCGCCCCAGCTGAAAGCGACGCAAGCGCTCTAGTTGGACACGGCGGAATGTACGGGAATTTCAGTCTCTCCGAGTGACTCTCTTTATCATGCGCACACCAAAACTGCTGTTCGGTTTCGTTCCGCTGATGTTGATGCTCGGCCATGCGATCGCCGAGCCCATGGAGCCAGCCTCTCTCTTCGTGGAGGGGTATGCCAGTCGAGTGAGCTATCAGCCCGGTGAGGAACTCACACTGCACGTCTCCACCACCGCCTCGAGTTTCGCCGTAGAGATCACCCGACTCGGTTCGCCGCGCACAGTGGTGACGAATCTGGTCAGCATTCCCGGCAAGCGCTACCCGATCCCAGAAAACGCCTCCACCCATGGATGCGGCTGGCCGGTCGCCATTCGATTCGCGCTCCCCGCCGAGTGGAACAGCGGATATTACCAAGTCACGCTGCGGGTGGCGGACAATGGTGGCACCTTCGTCCAACGCAATCGCCGCAGCGCCGAGGCGGACTGCTTCTTCATCCTTCGTCCCTCGGACCCTGGCAAGAAGTCCAAGATTCTGATCCAACTCAGCTCGAACACCTATAACGCCTACAACAACTACGCCGGCTTCTCGCTCTATGGCTTTCACGGCTACGCCCGAGTTCAGGGGCACCGAGTCTCCTTTCTCCGCCCCCCCGCCAGCCAGTTCGGAACCTGGGAAAGGCCGTTCGTCGAATGGGCCGAGTCTAACGGTTACACCCTGGATTACTGCGCCAACAGCGATTTAGAATCGCATCCCGAGCTCCTCTCCAAATACCGACTCGTTCTCAGCGTGGGACATGATGAGTATTGGAGTTCAGCCATGCGGGATCATCTCGAGGCGTTCATCACTGCGGGAGGAAACGTCGCTTTCTTCAGCGGAAATACCTGTTGCTGGCAGGTGCGAAGCGAGGACAACGGTGATGCCCTGACGTGCTGGAAGCAGTGGTACAACCTAGATCCCACATATCCATCCGGCGACTACCGCCAGCTCACCACCCTTTGGAGCCATCATCTTGTGGCCCGCCCAGAGAATCAGCTCACCGGCGTTGGCTTTCTCTGGGGCGGATACCACCTCAGCCACGGGCAGTTCATGGAC
>JAYTTC010000790.1:0-3191 GCA_043745255.1 Verrucomicrobiales bacterium | reverse complement strand
TACAGAAGCCGGACTGCAGTTCTGTAGCGTGGGCCGTATCGGCCCATCCCTGCCCGGATCGTCCGATACGGACGACTCTACAGAAGCCGGACTGCAGTTCTGTAGCGTGGGCTGTATCGGCCCATCCCCGTCCGGATCGTCCGATACGGACGACGCTACAGAAGATGGAAACCGTGCGAGAGCACACCCGTCCATCCGCTCTTCCCAATCTTTCATCCCACCCGGTGCCGGAGGTGTGACTTTTTCCGAAGACTTGCCCGCCGCTGTTCGTCATCCTCTCGAGTCTCTCTGGCGATGTGCCTTGAGGGAAAAGACCACCCACTATGTGCGCGCGCGCTTCATCTGTCCCGCTTTTCGGATTTCTCGCTCTGTTTTTTGGCCTGATCCGCGCAGACGCCGACGGGCCGCCCCCTATTCGTTTCAACCGCGACATCCGCCCCATCCTGTCAGACAAATGTTTTGCCTGCCACGGATTCGACTCCAAGAAACGCAAAGCGGGTTTGCGATTGGACCTCGGCAGTGACGCGTTTCGTCCGGCCAAGTCGGGCAAGGTCGCCATCCGACCAGGCGATCTTGAGGGCAGCGAGATGTGGAGCAGAATTCTGAGTCGGGATCCGGATGAGGTGATGCCTCCACCGGACACGCACAAAACCCTCGCAGAATCGGAGAGAGCGCTCCTCCGTCGCTGGATTCAGTCTGGAGCGGCGTATCAAAAGCACTGGGCCTTCGAGCCGATCATGAAACCCGAGCCTCCCTCGCTCGAACGTTCAAGGCTCGCCAAGAACCCTATTGATTCCTTCATCCTTGCTCGACTGGAGCCAGAGCACTGGAGTCTGACGCCGACTGCGGATCGCTCCACGCTGATTCGGCGATTGAGTTTCGATCTTCGCGGCCTCCCTCCCACTCCCAAGGAAGTCGACGAGTTTGCGGCCGACCGCCATAGCGATGCCTACGATCGTCTCGTTCAGCGTTTCCTCGACTCGCCTCACTACGGAGAGCGAATGGCGAGTCTCTGGCTGGATGTCGCCCGCTACGCGGACACTCACGGGATGCATCTCGATAACGAGCGCTCGATGTGGCCCTACCGAGACTGGGTGGTGAGCTCGTTCAATCGCAACCAACCCTTTGATCAATTCACCATCGATCAGATCGCTGGGGATCTTGTCCCCAACGGAACACGAGAGCAGGTGGTGGCCACCGGTTTCAACCGATGCAATGTCACCACCGGGGAAGGAGGATCGATTGATGCCGAGTTGATCTTCCGTTATGCCGTGGATCGCACGGCCACGACCGTGCAAGCCTGGATGGGTCTTACCGCCGGCTGCGCGGTTTGCCATGACCACAAGTTTGATCCGATCAGCGCTCGCGAGTTTTATTCGCTCTACGCATTTTTTCAAAGCAACGCGGATCCTGCCATGGACGGCAATGTTCTGCTCACCGCCCCGTTTTTGAAACTGAACACTCCTCAGGACGATCAGCGCTTGAAGGAACTCGATGCGGACATCGTGCGTGTGGAGATGCAGATGAATCACAGGCTCCAGGAGGTTGTTTATAAGGATCCGTCTGAGGAGTCACCGCGTCCCGAGGCTCGTGCGGTGGAAAACATCTGGGCGGAGGATGATTTCCCCTCTGGCGGCAAGCTGACCGCTGCCGGTGCTCCTCTGAGGTGGGTCACCGCTGAAGACGGATTCGTATTCTCGGGCAAGCGCGCTATTCGTCGTCAAGAGCCCGGGCTGGGCCAGGATGTGTTCGAATCCGCCGGAGCAGCGCTCGAGATACCGGATCGAGCCAAACTCTTCGCCTTCGTCTATCTGGATCCGACGAACGCCCCCAAGTCCGTCATGCTTCAGTATTTCATTGGGAGATGGGAGCACCGAGCGGTCTGGGGCGATGATGATGCGATCGCTTGGGGGACCAAGGGCAGCGCCAGCCGTCTCTCGATGGGTGCGCTTCCAAAAACGGGAGAATGGGTGCGACTGGAGCTGGATGCTGAAAAAGTGGGACTGAAGACCGGCGACAAGGTGACGGGCTTTGCTCTGACTCAGTTCGGAGGAACGGTGTTTTGGGATCGGGTGGGAGTGCAGGGGACGAACGATCCGGTGAACGACCCTTCGCGCTCGTTCATTGCGTGGCAGCGGCTGCACGAGGGTAAATCGCCTTCCGAACTCCCAGAGACGATGCGAAAGTTGTTCAAAGAAACCTCCGTGACGAATCGTAGTTCGGAGCAGGTGAAGCTTCTCAGGGAGTATTTTGTGTCGCGTGTGCATGTCGAGAGCCGTTCTGTTTTCGAACCCATGCAGGCCGAAGCGGTGTCGTTGACCCAGCAGCGCAAGGAGTATGAGAACGCGATTCCGGGCACCTTTGTTTTTCGTGACCTCGAAAAGCCACGCGACAGCTTCGTGATGATTCGCGGGCAGTATGACAAACCGGGTGAGAAGGTGATGCGAGGAGTCCCTGCCGCGCTACCTCCTCTTAAGAACACCAACACTCCGACAAGGCTCGATCTGGCGCAGTGGCTCGTGAGTCCTGAGCATCCGCTGGTGGCTCGGGTGACGGTGAATCGATTCTGGCAACAGTTCTTCGGCGTGGGATTGGTGAAGACATCGGACAATTTCGGATCGCAGGGAGAGCCTCCCAGCCATCCAGAGCTTCTGGATTGGCTCGCGGCCTCTTTTCGCGACTCCGGATGGAACGTCAAGGAACTCGTGCGATTGATGGTGAGCTCTGCCACCTATCGCCAGTCCTCGCGGGTGACCCCGGAGCAGCTTCAACGTGATCCTGAGAACCGTCTGCTGGCTCGCGGTTCTCGGTTTCGACTGGATGCCGAGGAGATACGGGACAATGCCCTATACGTCAGCGGTCTGATGGATTTGAAGATGGGAGGCCGAGGAGTGCGTCCTTATCAGCCGCCGAATATTTGGGAGCCGGTGGCGTATGTGGGCTCCAACACCGGGGAATACAAACCCGATACCGGCCCCGCGCTCTACCGTCGCAGCCTGTACACCTTCTACAAGCGAACCGCTCCGCCCCCGTTCATGTCCAGCTTCGACGCTCCGAATCGAGAGCAATTTTGCACCCGACGCGAGCGAAGTGATACCCCGCTGCAGGCATTGCAATTGCTCAACGACACGCAACATTTCGAAGCGGCTCGAGCCTTAGGGCAACGGATGATGATCGAGGGCGGAGCGAAG
>JAYTTC010000789.1:0-3192 GCA_043745255.1 Verrucomicrobiales bacterium | reverse complement strand
TGAGCCGCCGGAATGGGCCGCTCCTCCCTCCTCCGGCGAGAGCGAATCCGAGGATCCTAGAATCGTGCTTCCCAAACCTCCGGATTTAGGCACTCTCTCCTCCACTCCGAATTAATCGAACCAACTCAATAGCGATTACGAACTGACTATGCTCGACTGGTTTCTTCAGGGCGACTACGGCTCTGCCCCACCGAATTGGCCGGCCATCCTCCTGGCGGTGCTCCTCGCCTTCGCGTGCGGTCACGTCATGGCCTGGGTTTACATGACCACCCATTCCGGGCTCTCCTACTCGAGATCCTTCGTCAACGCGCTGGTGGTGATGCCTATGATCGTCGGTCTGGTCATGATGGTGCTCTCTAACAATCTCGTCACCGCTTTTGGAATGATGGCGGTTTTTGCGATCGTACGATTCCGAAACATCCTGCGAGACACCTTGGACACCGTCTATATTCTGATTGTGCTGGTGATCGGCATGGCGGCCGGGACGCAGAAATACTCCAGTGCAGTACTGGGCTGCATGCTGGGCGCGGGAGTGATGCTCTACCTCTGGTATACCTCGTTCGGCAGTCGCCATCGCTATGACCTCATCGTCAATATGCACTGGGCTCGCACTCCGACGGATCTCGCAGACCTAAATGGTGTTCTTCTCCGGCACAGTCACAAGGCCCACCTCGCCAGCCAGCGCACGCATGAAGGCTACGAGGGCACTGATCTCTCTTTTCGCCTGCTGCTCCGGGATCCCCGCCGCTCGGACGAATTGATCTCGGAACTGCGGTCGACCACCGGCGTTTCCCGGGTCACCAGCATGCAGGCCGAAGAAGAATCTGAAATATAGTCACCATGGACGCAAAGCAACCCATCCCCGTACCGCCCGCCCAGCGCTGGCGTGAGTTCCGCATCCAGCTGCTCCCCTTTGTTGTCTTTCTCATCGTAGCCATCGTTATAGCGCTGCTGTGGAAGAACATTGTGGTCCCGGTAAACTTCGTCGGCGAGGTCGCCACGGTACAATACCAGGTTCGCACCCTTCAGGACGGCACGCTCATCGATTTACGAGTCGAACAGTTCGCTTTTGTTCACAAGGGCGACGAGATCGGCACCGTGCAGGTGATGGAAGCCACCAATCTGACAGCGGAGATCGCCGTGGCAATCTCCACTCTGGAACTGGAGCGGCTCCGCACTGGGATCAACGTCAATCGAAGCATCCTTGAGGTCACCTCACTCAACATCGCCAAACAGCTGGCGGTAAAGTCCCTCGAGCTCGCCAAGGCCGATATGGCGACCGCTGCGGCTGAGTATGAACGCGCGAAAAACATGTTCTCCGACAAGCTGCTCACCCAGCTCAGCTATGACGTTGCGGCCTCGGTATACGAAAAGGCCAAAACCAGCGTGGCCGAGTTGACCAGCATCCTCGCCTCCTACGCCAACCAGGCCAAAGTGTTCGAAGACGGAAACTACAGCGTCACGATGTATCAGCAGAACAACACCATCGACCTGGCAATCAAAGCCAAGACCAATGCGGTAATCACTTTGAATCGCCCGCAGATATTGATCGCTCCCGCGGACGGCATCGTCGGCTTGATTTCCCATCGGCCGGGCGAAAAAGTCCGCGCCGGTGACCCTCTGGTGATGATCACTTCAACCAATTCCAACTACATCATTGGATATGTCCGCCAGCCGCTGAACTTGATCCCAAGCGTCAACGATGAGGTGCAGGTACGGAGCCGAGCCTCGCACCGTGCGACGGCATCGGCCAAAGTGATGAAGATCGGAGCGGAGCTGGATTTCATGAATCCTTTGATCATCACCCCCGACAACACGCGCAAAGAAAAAGCACTCCAGGTCATGATCAGCGTCCCGCCGGAACTGAATCTTCATCCAGGGGAGTTCGTAGACCTGATGCTCAACAAGAAATAATCCACTCTCCCGCATTCCTCTCAGAAACAAGGACGCCTCACGGCGTCCTTGTTTCTTTCCCCCTTCCCACCCAAAGCCGCCGCCCCTAATCTTCTCGCCATGCACAATGCGTTCTCAACCGCCGGATACTTCAACGGAGATCCGGATGAAGCCGCACTCGCCGACTGGGCTCGTAAGCTTCGGCAGGAGATACAGCCCAACCGGGTCAGTCTGGGCTTGGTGTATATGTCCTCTCGTTATTTTGAAATGGCCGAAGGAATCCTGAGTCTGCTGCGAACCGAAGCCCAGATCCCGCTCCTGGTCGGTTGCTCTGCCAACAGTCTGATCGTTGGGGATCGGGAAATTGAGGAAGAATCAGGAATCAGCCTCGGCCTTTACTCGCTGCCGAACGCGAGTCTGGAGGCCATCCGCTTCTCCCAAGACCAGGTCGAGGAGTGGAATGGTGCCGGCTATTGGCATCTGGAAACGGACCGAACTCCGGAGTCGCTGAACGCCTGGCTGGTCTTCGCGGATCCCTTCAGCGTGGATGCAGAGACCTGGCTGCGCCAGTGGAACGATGCTTACGAAGGCCTTCCCATTCTGGGCGGAATGGCCAGCGGCGACTATGCCGCCCGTCAGACCCAAATCTACCTCAATGAAGAAGTGCTGACGGAAGGGGGGGTCGCGATTGCGATTGCTGGAGGCGTGGAGGTTGCCAGCGTCATTTCGCAAGGGTGCACACCGATCGGGGACACATGGACCATCACCAAGACCGACCGCAATGTGATCCTCGAGATCGGCAACCGACCGGCCTATCAGGTCTTGTATGAAACCATCGAACAGCTGAGCCCGGACATTCAGGAACAGACCCGAGGGAATCTTTTCGTCGGCCTGGTGATGGACGAGTATCTCGATGAATTCCAACGTGGCGATTTTCTCATTCGCAATCTGCTGAGTGCCGATGCCGAAACCGGAGCGATCTCCATCGGAGCGCTCCCCCGCCCCGGGCAGACCATTCAATTTCAACGACGTGATGCGGCTGCGAGCACTGAAGATATGACCGTGCTCCTACGCCGGGCACAGAATGAGTTGGCGGGCAGGCAGGTTTACGGCGGTTGCCTTTGCAGCTGCAACGGGCGCGGACACCGTCTGTTCGGACACATCCACCACGACCCCCGCTCGGTCCAGCAGGCGTTTGGGCCGATCGGACTGGCCGGATTCTTCTGCAATGGTGAAATAGGACCGATCGCCGGGAAGAACTTCCTGCATGGGTACACGGCGTCGTTGGCCTTGTTTGTG
>JAYTTC010000788.1:0-11933 GCA_043745255.1 Verrucomicrobiales bacterium | reverse complement strand
CCGGGGGCAGACTCCAACCAGATTTTCCCTCCGTGCCGATCCACGATGCGTTTGCAGATGGAGAGGCCGATACCCGTGCCGGGGAACTCTTCGCGGGTATGGAGGCGTTGAAAGATCTGGAAAATGCGTTCGAAATACTGCGACTCGATCCCGATTCCGTTATCTTTGAACGCGAGGGTCCAAAAATGCTGCGGGTCATGGGCGCTGGGAAGGCAGCTGATGTCGATCACGGGGGGCTGCGCGCCCCGAAACTTGATCGCGTTGCCCAATAGATTCTGGAAGAGCTGAGTCAACTGAACAGTATCTCCCTGCACCTTGGGAAGCGTCTCGGACTGCACCACCGCCTTGCCTTCTTCGATTCGGAGCGTGAGGTGGTCGAGGGCGCGAGCAAGGACCCGGTTGAGATCCACATCGGCGAAGGGCTGCCCATGGGTGCCGACGCGGCTGTAGGCGAGCAGGTCAACGATCAGCTGGTCCATCCGCTTGGCTCCATCCACCGCGTAGTGAATGAACTCATCGGCGTCCTCTCCGAGTTTGCCTTTGTAACGGCGCTCCAACAATTGGAGATGCCCGGCGATCATTCGCAAAGGTTCCTGGAGATCATGAGAGGCCGCGTAAGCAAACTCCTCCAACTCTTCATTGGATCGTTGCAGCTCACGCGTTCGCGCCTCGACTTTTTGCTCCAGCTCTTCGTTCATCGATTTGAGACGAACTTCGGCGCGCTGACGTTCGGCCACTCTCTGCTCAAGACTGCTAGCCATCTCGTCAAAGGCGGCGGCCAGGAGTTGGAGCTCCCCGCCACGATGAGACATTCCGGTACGCGCGGAAAGGTTGCCCAGATGGAGTTGACGCGCGACACCGAGAAGAGGCTGGATGCCCTGAAGCACCATTCGCTCCGCACCGAACCAGGCCAGCAAGCCGGTCATGAGCGTCACGAGGCTCATCACCATCAGATTCATCACCATGGCACGGCGCGAGCCCGCGAACGCGCTGCTCGATGGAATGCCAACGGCAACGCGAAGGTCGGGTTCCGCATCGCCTCCAATCAGGGTGCCCACCGAGTAGAGCCTCCATATCCCATCCAAACCTGGACCCTCAAAAAAGGTGTCCCCTACCTTGCTTAGCACCGAGGTATCGACCGGTGTGCCGCCGAGCATCTGACCTTCCCCTTGGGAGTCGGTTTCAGGGAACCTGACCACCAACCGCCAAGACCGATCCAGCACCGTGAGGGTGGAGTTCGGAGGCAGCGAGGCTTCCTCCGCCAATCGCTTGATCCAGGAGAAATCCAACGAGGCATAGACCAAACCAAGAAACACTTGATTCGTCCTGTCCAGAATGGGGCACACCAGCCTCACGGCTGGCTTCTTATTCACCTGCTCAACCTGATAGTCGCCCACCATGAACCCCCTCGTCTCTCTCGCTTGCCGGAACCAAGGACGGTCGGCCACATTGTCTTCAGGGGTCAGCGGGGTACCCGTGGCAATCACTCTTCCGTCAGCATCCACCGCCCCGATGGACAGGTAGAGCGGATGCAGAAGCATCAGGTTGGCGAAGAGAGCGGAGGTGGAGTCGTTCTGGTTGGTCGGGAATTGCCAGCATCCCATCTGGGACAGAGTGGACAGGAGCTCTTTTCCGGCCTCGAGGTACTGCTCCTGTTGTTTGATTGCGGTCCGCGTGATGCGTTGAGCGGTGGCCCCGAGCTCCGCGCGGCCCTGACGTCGCTGCTCCCACCCACCATAGAGCACCAGCGCCAACATCGGTGTGACCGCCAAGATCACGAGCAGCAAGAGCCGTGTTCGCAGCCGCTGGAAGAAGGGAGGCTTTTCGATCTCACCCAACTCGTTCCGGAGACGGGTCCCCACTGCGGAAGATGCCCGCTGGGGATAGTCGTTCATCGGATTCCGCTCTCCGCTCCCGGCTGGCTCGATGCAGGGGGATGGTGGGAGATGGTCTGCCAAAAACGATCGATGGAACGGGCGATGTCCACGAATGAATCCATGTCGAAAGGCTTCGTGAGATAAGCATTCGCCCGAGACTCGGATGCGCGCACCATATCCTCCTCCGCGAAGGAGCTGGTCAGGACGATCACTGGAAGGTGTTGGAGAGCCCTGTCGGCCCGGAGCTCTTGGAGAAATTCCCGTCCGTCCTTCCGCGGCAGCTTCAAGTCGAGCAGGATGAGGTCGGGGCAGGTCGCTCCAACATGAGCCCCCTCCCGACGAAGATAAGCGAGAGCATCCACGCCATTGGTCACCCAATTCAATTGATTTGGAACCTGGGCATCCCGGAAAGCCTCCAGAGTCAAACGCACATCTCCGGGATTATCTTCCACAAGGAGAATATCGATCGCTTTGCGTGCGCTCATGATAGCGGTTGAATTTCGCGGATGGAACAGAGCCGAGACTGCTCCGACATCACTGGAAATTCAACTCCCAAGTCCGCGGGGAAGAGGCACGCGACCCACAACCCTTTCGCGGAGCCGCTCCAATACCCACGATGGTGTTTTGGAGCGGGTCCTCCACGCGGTGATCCCAACGGGCTCTGAGTGCAACCCAATAACCCTGAGTTCGGAGGATCAAAGAAACAGCGTTTGTTCGCGAGCGGGTCCTACGGAGACAATCGAGAGCGTGGCACCGGTAAGTTCCGCGATCGCGCTTAGGTAGGATCGGGCCTTACCCGGCAGATCCTTCCAACGGCGGGCCTTGGAAGTGTCGGTGTTCCATCCAGGAAACTCGACATACACCGGCTCACATTGAGCGAGTATCTCAGCATCTGCGGGCAAGAAGTCATAGCGCTGTGCGCCGTGCCGATACGCGACGCAAACCCGGACCACATCGAGAGTATCGAGTCCGTCGACATTGGTCACCGCGAGGTCATCGATCCCGTTGACCATCGTCGCGTGTCCCGTCGCCACCGCGTCAAACCAACCGCAGCGCCTCGCACGCCCGGTAGTGGATCCAAACTCACGGCCCATCCCGTGGAGGAAATCAGACAGTTCGGTATTTTCAGTCGGGAACGGGCCTTCTCCCACTCGAGTGGTGTAGGCCTTCATGACTCCCATCACGCTATCCATTCGGTGCGGCGGAACACCTGATCCTGTGCACGCGCCCCCTGCGGTCGTATTGGATGACGTGACGTAGGGATAGGTGCCGTGATCAATATCAAGGAAGGTGCCTTGGGCACCCTCGAAGAGGATGTTCTTATTTGCCAGGCAGGCCTGATGAAGGAAGACCACGGTATTGCCAACGAAGGGCTTGAGCCGATCTCCGGCCTTTCGGTAAGCAGCATGAACCGCTTTATAGCTGAGCGGCTTTGCACCGAAAGCTTTTAGAACCTCGTTGTTCTCCTTGATCTTGTTTTTCAGCTTCTCCGCGAAAGAGTCGGGCTTAATCAAGTCGAGCATGCGAAGACCCGTTCGCGCAGCCTTATCGCCGTAGGCCGGGCCGATACCCCGCTTGGTCGTTCCGATCTTGTTTTTCCCCTTCAGGATCTCGCGCTGAGCGTCCAATTCACGGTGATAGGGAAGAACGAGGTGGGCGGTCTCGCTAATCAGCAGATTGGATCCCATCTTGATCCCGAGCTTTTCGAGTCCGTCGATCTCTTCCACCAGGTTTACCGGATCGATTACCACGCCATTCCCAATGACGCAGGTCTTGCGTTTACGCAGGATCCCGGAGGGAACGAGGTGGAGTACAAACTTCTTGGGCCCCAGGTAGACCGTGTGGCCGGCGTTATTGCCGCCCTGCGTGCGGACAACAATGTCCGCCTGCTCAGTCAGCACGTCGATGATCTTACCTTTGCCTTCGTCGCCCCACTGGGCACCGACCAGAATCGTATTTGCCATAATGATCGTCCACCCTCGCCACAAAAAATCCCCGGAGTGTAAACTCGGGGCTGTGGCTCGGTATTTACGGGCGGACCCTAAGAATCCACCGGCTGAGTGTCAATGGCGGATCGATTCTTGTCTTTTCAAGCTCGCGGAGTGCCGGTAAGACTTTGCAGTGCCATCGTCACGGAAGAAGGCGGAACGGATCTTCCGGGGGATCCCGGTCTCGGCCGGAGTCTGCCGGGGCAAGATCCTTGTCTTGGTCGATCCCAAGGACGATGCCGTGCCCCAGTACTCGGTCGCGGAGGAGGATTTGGACAAGGAACTGAAGCGGCTTGACCAGGGTTTAGCGGACACCCGCAAAGAAATCGCCGAGGTGCAACAACAGGTCACTCAAACTCTCGGGGTGAAGGATGCCAGCATCTTTGACGCCCACCTCCTGGTTCTGGAAGATCCGACCTTGATCGAGGAAGTCACTCGACGCATTCAGAATCAGAAAATCAATGCTGAGGCCGCGTTTCATCAGTTCGCCGAAAAATACGCGAGCACGCTAGCAGCCAGCGAGGATGAGTATCTGCGCGAGCGCGCCGCCGATATGCGGGACGTCTCGTCGCGTATCCTGAACAACCTCACCGGAAGGCATCAGCCTTCCTTCCTGAGCGATCTCAAGGATCCATGCATCGTGATCAGCCGCGATCTCAGTCCGTCGCAGACGGCCATGCTGGACAAGCGAAAAGTCATCGGCTTTGCCACCGACGCCGGGAGTCGCACCTCCCATACGGCGATCATGGCTCGATCCCTCCGCATTCCTGCGGTGGTGGGCCTGCGAAGCATCAGCCACGAACTCCTCAACGGGCAGGATGTATTGCTGGACGGTTACAATGGTCTGGTGGTTCTGAATCCCACCGACCAGACCCTTTTCGAGTACGGCCAGGTGGTCAAACGACAGGGCAGCCTCGAAGATCGGCTGCGGGAGATGAAAGATCTGCCGTCGGTGACTCTCGACGGAGTTCACATCACTCTTTCAGCAAACATTGAACGCGCTGATGATATCGAGGCCGTGAAAGCCAGCGGTGCCGAGGGCGTGGGGCTGTTTCGAACAGAGTATTTGTTCATCAACCAGGAGAAGACACCTTCCGAAGAGGAGCAATTCGAAGCCTACAGCCGCGTGGCTGCCGCACTGGCACCGAGTCCGGTAATCATCCGCACCTTGGATTTGGGTGGGGATAAGATTCTGTCCCACCTCAACATCCCGCAGGAGATGAATCCTTTCCTAGGCTGGCGAGCCATCCGCTTCTGCCTCCAGGAGCGTGACATCTTCCAAGCCCAACTGCGGGCGATTCTTCGCGCCAGCGTTCATGGGAACGTGAAGATGATGTATCCCATGATCTCGGGTTTGGACGAACTGCTCCAGGCGAACAGCTTGGTGGAGGAAGTCAAAGACGAGCTTCGTGGCAAGAATATCCCGTTTAACTCCGAAATGGAAATCGGTGCGATGATCGAGATTCCTTCGGCGGCTCTCGCCGCGGATATTCTTGCCAAGCGCGCGCGTTTTTTCAGCCTGGGCACGAATGACCTGATTCAATATTCGATGGCCGTCGACCGGCTCAACGAGAAGATCGCTCATCTCTACGAACCCACCCATCCCGCCATACTGCGGCTCATCAAGATCACCGTGGATGCGGGCAAGAAAGAGGGGATTTGGACGGGCATCTGCGGTGAGATGGCTAGCGACCCTCAGCTCACGCCGCTGCTTCTGGGACTCGGAGTCTCTGAGTTTAGTGTCGCGCCGCCCTTGGCTCCCGCGATCAAGTATCTGATCCGGCATGTCAAAATGAGCGAAGCCGTGGTGCTGGCCGAGGCTGCGCTCCATTGCGAGTCGGGTGCCGATATTTTGGAACGGTCACGCGCGTATGCCCGAAAAGTGGCACCCACCCTATTCAGTAACGAAAAGTAACCAACCTCGTTCTCCCTCTTGAAAGTTATCATTCTCGCGGCCGGCTATGCCACTCGGCTCTACCCGCTCACTCTCAATCAGCCCAAACCCCTTCTGTTGGTGGCAGGAAAGCCCATGATCGACCACGTTCTGGATCGACTGCTTCCAGGCGGGCACATTGACGATGTTTACGTGGTGACCAACGCAAAGTTCACCCCTCACTTCGAGGCGTGGGCGAATGCAACCCGAGCGCAGCGCACCGGGGTGCGCTTGCATGTGGTGAATGATCGTTCGACGGACGAGCAAAACAGACTGGGCGCGATTGGAGATCTCCATCTGGTGCTAAATCGCGAAGGAATCGACGACGACGTCATCGTCGTGGCGGGCGATAACCTGTTTTCTCAGGATCTCGACGGGTTCTGCGCTGCCTGCAGCCAGTCCTCAGGTCCTGTTCTAGGGATTTACGATGTCGGATCGCGTGAGGCCGCCAAAAAATACGGGGTTGTCGCGCTCGATGCGAACGGAGTGATCCAGCAGTTCGTGGAGAAGCCAGCCGAACCACCCAGCAGCCTCATCGGCATCGCCCTCTATTTCTATCCGCGAACCACCCTGCCCTTGATTCGCCAGTACATCAGCGAAGGAAATAATCCCGATCAGCCAGGCCGCTTGGTGCAATGGCTCTATCCTCGCTTGCCGGTTCGAACCTGGCGCGTGCCTGGACTCTGGTTCGACATCGGATCCAAAGAAACGCTAGAGGAAGCGGATCGCGTGTTCTCCAAACAATGACGCGCCAGCCGATCCCTAATCCTAGGGATTCTCTCCGTCATTTTCTCGCGCAGCCCCCTAGTTCTAGCGATTGTGCCGCCGGCGCGGCGTGCTACAGATTCTCTCAGGAGGAATTTGTAGATGAACCCGAATACACCACACCCCACGGAGGTAATGCCCCCACGTCGCATCCAGCGACCCTCAATCCCGCGCGCCCCGCGTGTCGCTTTGCGTCTCGCCCTGATGGCGCTCTTGTTCGCCATGCTCCGAGCTACCGCCACTGGCATCGCGAGCTATGACGCACAACAGAGGCTTCTCCAACAACCGCTGGAGGATTCAGCCGAAGGCCTCCCAAGAAGCATTCAGTTTCTATACGACGCGGACGGCTTGCGTGTCGGTTGGGTCACCGTGACCGGCGATCCGGCGGATGGGGCGTCGCTGCGCGAGACCAATCGGTTCGTGTTCGATCCCCAAAGCCCTACCGGCGTAGCCCAGGTACTGGCACACCTCGCGAATGGCAGGGTATCAAGGCTCTACTTTCACGGACTGCAACCGGTGAGCGAAATCGAGATCAGTGCCGAGGGGGATGCGTCGTCCCACTATTTGATCACCGACGGGCACCTTTCCGTTCGCGCTTCGGCGAATCGAGAGCGGGGTATCGACTCGAGCTTCGACTACGACGCCTTTGGGAATCAGATCGTGGAGAAAAATTCTGGCACAAACCGACTGGATCATCGCTATGCGGGGTCCTGGTTTGATGCCGATCTTGGAAGCTACTATCTCCGCGCGCGCCGATACGATCCGGGCCTGGGCCGCTTTTCCACTCCCGACATCGTGGAAGGACGCCGTGCCGATCCCCCCAGCATCCATCGCTACTTCTATTCCAGAAACGATCCGATCAATCGCATCGACCCCAACGGAGCGTCCGATTACTCACTGAAGTCACTCGCGGCCGCCTCATCCATCTCCGCCACGTTATCCACCATCGACACCTTGATCGCAACACGAGGGCACGCAAAGCCCAGACAACTCGCTCAAAGCTTCAGCAAGGGAGCGATCATGGGAGCCGGAGCCTACCTGGTGGGTCCGCTTTTCTACGCAGCAGAGGCCGGAGGAAGACTGGCCTTCAACTCCCTGACTCTGGCCACCGTGTTCTGGGGACTAGGAACAGCGTTCGAGGCGCGCGATGCTCCGCTTCTAGCCTATCGGGCTTTGACGCTCGCTCTCTTCTCTGGAGCGGCGGAAAACGATCCCTCGGTCCGGGTTTACTGCGTGGAAGGCGAGCCCAACACCCGGGTCATCACCAGCGAGGACGGGGAGATCGCCGTGAGGGATCATAAATTACTGTTTCTGAACTTGGGTCAGAAGTCCAAAGCGGTGAATTTTCTAAGACTGAAACGTGAAGGCAACCTGCCGGGCGCAGCCAGCCCATCGTACGAGGTGAGCTCGACCTACTTGGAGCAACTCCAGGCGAGCGCGGTTCCAGAACATCTGGCGACTGAATATCCCGATCTTCCGATTCAACTGGACCTCGGGGCGATACCGGATCAGTTCGGGATCCGGCAGCAAGATTTTGACCGCTTATTGGATGCAGTCCTGCAAGGAAGCGGTAATAAATAAAGGTCTCACATTGCGACCTTTATTTATTACGGCCTGCTAGCAGGCCGACGGGTCAGATTCGGTCTGTTTTGCCTCAATTCATCCCGCTCCGCTTGCTTTTCAAACCTTCCCCAGCCTCCGGTGCAGTCTCTTGAGGTTGTAGGCGGTGCTCACCCAGGTCCACCCCAGCTTCAAGGAAACCATCATCGGATCGGCTCCTTTTTCCGCAGGAAAATATCGAGCAGCCTGTCGCGACGATTCCTAAGGGATAGCTCAGCACAAACGAACTACTCAGCCGGACTCACGTCCGGTGGGGACAAGTCCGACAGGGTGCTAGGGGCAAAAAAAAGAGCCCCCACTCGGGGGCTGTGTTGTAAGTAAGAGTAGTTCTATCAGCAAGGAAAGCATACCGTCAGCGGACTCACCGCGCAACCAAACGGCCTACTCGCGTGCACATCGGGGAATCCCCGGTATGAGCCCTCATGCACGCTGAATAGCGCGTGCGGACAATCGGCTCACAAGGATGCCGCAGATTGAGCTCCAAGTTCACGAAGGCTGAAGTTGCGATCCATGGCGACGCAGAAACTCGGTGATCAAACGCACGCCAAAACCCGTGGCTCCCTTCTCCAGGTGGGGAAGCTCCTTGGGACCCATCGCCGGTCCCGCAATGTCTAAATGCACCCAGGGGCCGTCACCCGACCAATGCTGAAGGAAGCTAGCCGCCGTGCAGGCACCGCCCTCTCGGCCTCCGGTGTTCTTCACCAACGCAACATCGCTCTGGATCTGCTCGGCGTATTCCTCGCCCATGGGAAGCGGCCACACTCGGTCTCCCGTGTCTTCGCCAACGCTGAAAAATAGGCCTCGGATTCGCTCGTCCACGGTAAAGAGTCCGGCACGGCGGCCGCCCAGCGCAACGACGCAGGCCCCGGTGAGGGTAGCCAAATCGACTGTCAGGTCTGGGTGATACTGGTCGCGTGCATACGCCAGCGCGTCAGCGAGAACCACTCGACCTTCGGCGTCGGTGTTCAGCACTTCGATGGTCTTGCCGTCCCAGGCCGTGATCAGATCGCTGGGGCGATAGGCGGTCGAGCTCGGCATGTTTTCGGCACTGGGGATCAAACCAATCAGTCGGATCGGCAAGCGAAGCTCGCGAACCGCTTGAACGATTCCGAGCACCGCACATCCACCCATCTTATCCCACTTCATCTCCTCCATTCGATCCGCGGGTTTGATCGAAATGCCCCCGGTGTCGAAGGTGATCGCTTTCCCTACCACGGCCACGGTCGGCGCATTTCGCACTGAGCAGGACGATTCGAGCACGATGAATCGCGGAGGATTGGCGGAACCCTGCCCCACCGCGAGGATCCCGCCGAAGCCTTCCCTTTTGAGAGCTCGCTCATCCCAAACTCGACACTTGATCCCAAGCCGGCGTGCGAGAGCCTGGGCTTCCTGAGCGAGCGTTTTAGGAGTCAGGACATTGGGGGGGAGATTGCCGATCTGGCGCGTGAAATTAGTAGCGTTGGCGAGATACGATCCCGCGAGAGCCTGCTCCTGAGCCATCTTCAGCCGGGGGGCCGAGACCCAGACCTGAACCGTTTTGAGAGCGAACTTCCGACGCGATTCCTTCGACTTGAAGTCCTCAAACTTGTAGGCCCCGAGGAGCACGCCCTCGACCACCGCCTCCACGCGATCCGAATGGGCACGAAGATCGAAGGCCAGTATCTCAGCCCCAATTTTCAAGAGGGATTTCACGGCCACCCCGGCCGCTTGGCGAAAACGATCGATGTGGAACTGCTCGCGCGCTCCCAACCCCACATGCAGAACCCTCCGCCGCCCCAGGCGCATCAAACAGCAGCTATTCAGGCTACCCCTGAACTCGGCGGCGGGCACGTCGGGCAATTCGGGCGCGTCCGTAAAGTGGAACTGGACGAGGGTGGCGTCTCCAGACGGCTGGGTGAGAGCGATAACTCGGGGTGAGCGCATAGGTAATATACGCGGGGAGAATGCGAAAAGGGCTGAGCCTAGGGAAGAGAGAATTGTGAGGAATCATCCACCGCCGTTCAGCCCGACGAATCTCATCCCGAAACGAATCCACAGAGGCATGGTCGCAAAGCCCAGGACGCTCGTGACCATCACCACGCGAAGCGCCACCACCGGATCCCCTCCATACTTTGCCGTCATCACAATGGGGAAGACAGCGCAGGGCATGGCGGCTTGAATCACCATCACCCTCTTAAGCTCGACCGAGATCGGCAGCCAGCGCGCCACGAGGAGAAAGACCATCGGGAGCAAGCCGAGGCGCAGAATTGAACCCCAGACCACGTCCCCGGGCCGACGTCTCAGCCCAAATTCGGACGCGTGCTCCTCGATGGTCGCACCGATCTGCAAGAGGCCCACTGGAATCGCACACAGTCCCAGCATATGGGCACTCACTCGAAGCACGTTCTTCTCGCCCAAGTTCACCCCCAGTCGATTCAAGGTCAGAGCCAGCACGATCGCCACCACCGGGCCGTTCAGCAGATGTTTCCATCCGCGTCGCAGATCCATGGCACTTACCACCATCACCCCCACGGTCCAGATTGCCGCTTCGACTCCCACATTGTGCACGAACATGACGCCGAGAGTTTCTCGGTCGAACAGCGCGGTGGTGAGGGGATAGGGGATAAACCCATAGTTGTAGAGCCCCACGGTGAAAGCGAAGGTCCGCAGGGCGCGAGTGTCAGAAAGGCCGGTCCACTTTCGTGCGAGCAGTCCCGCGAGCAGCCCTAGCCCAATGGTCACAAAGCCGACCAAGGGGGGAACGATAACGTTCCCAAGATGATTGAATGCGGTATTTCCGACAATGTTGTCGAGAATCAGACAGGGAGTGAGGAGATGAATGTTGAGCTTGAAAAGAGTCTCATCGGCCTCGGGTTGCAGCCAGTTTCGGAGACGAAGGATCCACCCGACTCCCAACAACAGGAAAACAGGAGTGGCTGCAGCGAGAACAATGGAGAATTCGTTCACGATGCTCGGTCCTGCAGAGGGGGAGATGCCCACGCCCTCGGCGTCTGCCATCCCTCGATTGTGTTCAACATCGCACGAGAACCTACGGGTGGAGGGATGGGGGATTCAATCCATTCCCTCACAGTTTAGAACCCGCTCTCTTCCGGAAGGGATGCGATCGAGATGGCTGCTCATCAATCCCCGGAGAAATCGCTGAATCTGCATGCCTTGTGCGGGGCTCAACTGCATGCGAAGGATCGTCGACCAATCCAACGAGCCCAATCGTATCAGCACCTGGCGACTGCCTTCATCCAGGGCGATGGTTTCAAGATCTGGGCTCAAGCCCAGCAGTCCCAGCAATCGCCACTCAAAGGCGAATATTGTCGTCAGGCGAGGGGGATGGCTCTCTAACTCGGTCAAGACGGATACGAAAAGCGCGTAAAATTCGGGCAAAGGGGTTCCCACCTCCGTGGCCTGCTCCACCAGGGACGCCAGATAGGAAATCTGCGCGAGACGATCAATATCCTGACGCAGTCCGGAATGCGTGGCCAAGAGTGACACCTCACGAAGGGCGTGCAGGTCCGATCGGCGACTCCGTTGAAAGCTGAAATCCGCCTCGTAGAAGAGATCCAACTTTCCACGAAACGCCGACTTGGGACGCCGCGCCCCTTTGGCCACCGTCGAGACTCGTCCGAGATGGGGAGTCAGCCATTGCACGATCAGGCTGGTCTCGGTCAGAGGCCGAGTGCGCATTACCACGCCCATGCTCCGCTCGTCCGCCATCAGACTTTCCTCTTCCTCAATCGAGCGATGTTGAAGCGCTTC
>JAYTTC010000787.1:0-3203 GCA_043745255.1 Verrucomicrobiales bacterium | reverse complement strand
CCTGCGCCTCTATCCAAATCCCACGTCACATGCGCTGCGGGAACAGCTAGCGAGACTGCATCGTTGCGCTCCCCAGAATATCATCGTGGGCAATGGATCGGACGAGCTTCTCGCCCTCGCGGTACGGGCCTTCGTTGAGCCCGCCGTGAGCCGCACGCGGAGCTCCGCTAGCACGGTTCAATACTTCCACCCCAGCTATTCGCTGTATCCAGTGCTCGCGGCAATGCATGGCGCGCAGACCAACGCAGTGCCGCTGGGCAAAGCCTTCGCGCTTCCTGCCGTTCCGGCGCTGCGACGAGATCGCCACT
Source organism: Verrucomicrobiales bacterium (assembly GCA_043745255.1). GTDB lineage: Bacteria > Verrucomicrobiota > Verrucomicrobiia > Limisphaerales > UBA11320 > UBA11320. The sequence continues at coordinate 2,895 of JAYTTC010000787.1, read as the reverse complement.
GGGATTTCCGAGCCGCGCTCAGCCTGGTCACCACACCGAACGCCCCGAGCGGTCGGGGGTTTTCAACTCGCGAACTCGCCTCCCTGTGCCGTGCGCAGAAAGGCGTCGTGGTGCTGGACGAAGCTTATGTGGACTTCGCTAAAGAAAACGCCGCAGCCTTAGCGCAGAAATTCCCGCATGTCATCATCGCTCGCACTTTCTCCAAGTCGTATTCGCTGTGTTTTCAGCGAATCGGATATTTCATCGGCCATCCGGCGTTAATCGATGCGCTCGACAGAATGCGGGACAGCTACAATGTGAATGGGCTCGGCCAGATCGCTGCCTTGGCCACCCTGAATAGCCTCCCTTACTACCGGAAGAATTTCCGGAAAATCTGCGAGACCCGCGAGCGTCTCGGCATCGCCTTGACCGAGTTGGGCTTCCACGTCCTTCCAAGCCAGACCAACTTCATCCTCACCAAGCCTCCGCTCTTCGCAGCGGAGGAGTGGTTGGGAAAACTCCGGCATGAAAAAGTCCTAGTCCGGTGGTTCAGGTATCCCGAGGTGCGAAACTACCTCCGCGTCACCATTGGCAGCGACGCCGAGGTGAATCAACTCCTCAAGGCAGTGCGGAAGATTCTGGCGGCTTAAACCAAAGAAGGCCCGCGGAAAGGAGATGTCCCTTCAAGATTGCCTAAAACTAGGCGTATTGCCTCCCTACAGAATCAGGCTGACCGCTCGCTTTGCGGATTCGGCAAGGAGCTTGCTAAGGGAAGAGAGTGTATTTGGAATTTTACGGGTTGGCTGAGCCCCCGTTCAGCATTACCCCGAACCCACGGTATCTGTTTTATAGCGCGCGACATCGGGAAGCCTTCAACCACATGGTTTACGGCATTCGCGAACGAAAAGGGTTCGTTCAACTCACCGGCGAGGTGGGTGCCGGCAAGACCACTCTTTGCCGGGCCTTGCTAGAAGAGCTAGGCAACAATTGCTCCACCGCTCTGATCCTCAACCCAGTTCTGAACAACGACGAGCTGGTTCAGGCGGTAGCGATGGAATACGGCTTGGAGGTGAAGGGCCTGAGCCGACTGGAGATCCTCGCGGGGATCAACCAGTTCCTGCTCGCGGAATCCGAAAGAGGTCGCGACGTCGTTTTGATCATCGATGAAGCCCAGGATCTGAGCAACGAATCGCTCGAGCAGGTGCGGCTGCTCTCCAATCTCGAAACCAATGATCGAAAGCTTCTTCAAATTCTTCTGCTGGGCCAGCCGGAACTGCGCGATCGATTGGAAGATTACTCCCTGCGCCAGCTCCGCCAGCGAATCACGATCCGCTACCATCTCCCAGCGCTGACGCGAAAGGACATTTCGCTCTACGTACAACACCGGCTGACCGTCTCGGGTGGCCGGGGAGCTCCGGTATTTACCGGGCCTGCGCTCTGGCGTGTTTACGCGTACTCCAAAGGAATTCCCCGTCTGGTCAACGCGCTCTGCGATAAATGTCTACTGGCTGGATTTGTTAAACAAACCGATCGAATCGATTTCGGCACGGTCGGTCGTGCCATCCGAGAATTAGAAGGAAATGTGAGCATATGAGCTTAATCAATGACGCGCTGAAACGTGCGAACGAACAGAAGGCAAAACAGGCCAGCTCCGCCGAGGTCGGCTCTGGCCTGCAAACCGTGGAGCCGATCGAGCAAGAAACCAAACTTTGGCCGATCGCCCTCTTTATTGTGCTGGTGAGCGGGTCCATCGGACTCGGCTGGAGTTGGTGGAACGGTTCGATCTCGGCGAACAGCACAGGATCCGACGCCATCGACGTCGCCGCGCGGACGGTGCTTCCTTCGGAAACTCCGAGGCCGGCGGTTGTCCAGGTCCCTGCCTCCTCGGTGCCCACCTCGCCTGCGGCGACGCTGACCTCCCCCTTACCCGTTGCCCAACCGGCCCTTCCAATTGTGTCGACGGCACCCCTCGCTCCATCAACCCCTCCCATGCCCGCAATCGTCGGCCCGCAGTGGGTGGCCCGGGAGCGCGAACCGATAGCCAATCCCAACCCGACCTCCGCCCCCCGCACCGCCCCTGCTGCCAATCCACCGACTCCAGTGGAACCTGCAGGGTTCCCTAAATTGGTCCTGCAGGGAGTCTACTATCGACCCTCCCGACCTTCGGTAGTGATCAATTCCAAGACGCTGTATGTTGGGGACAAGATCTCGCAGGCAAAGATTCTGGCGATCGACCGGCGGGAAGTCACCGTGCAGTGGGGAAATGAAGTCAGGGTTCTCGCGATTGAGTAAACTCGTAAGCCGTTGGCCGCCTCTGGCTCCAATCGAGTTTCTGAAGCAATGCAAGGCAGGAATTGCCGGTCGGAAAAACCTAGTAGAATTCCAGTTGTCACCTATGCGCTCCGTGTTAAATTCTCGTCGTTATCTCAAGACGAAATCAAGTATGAGCATCCATTCTGCTGGTACTGCCAGTGTGAGTGACGTGGTGAAGAACTCGTCGTTGTACCGCGAGTTTCAGGCCGAACGAGAAGAGATTCTCCGGCACAAGTGGTTGGAATCCGAGAAGCAGGGTCACGACATCGGCTTCGAGGGTGCCCTGACGGATTGGATCATCAAGCATCGCGCCAAATGGCGCCGCTCCCGTCAAACCCCCACCGCTTTCGCGGCAAGTAACTGACAGTCGGGGCAATTGTCGCCCTCGATTGCTATTTCGGTTTTGTTCCTTTAAGGCAGGCCTGAGAGCCGCCAAGGAATGTATGAGTCACCAGAAATCCATTTTGGGCGCATCAGGTCAGCCTTTGATCTGGTGCGCTTTATTTTTTGCCTATGTCTGATCGCGCAGTCATCATGACCTCACAGACGGTGCAGCGAACGCTGGCGCGTATCGCGCACGAAATTGCGGAGAAGAACGAAGAC
>JAYTTC010000786.1:0-3205 GCA_043745255.1 Verrucomicrobiales bacterium | reverse complement strand
TATGATGCGATAGGCAACCTCACTAATGTCGCCGATCCGTTTTCCGGTAACACCCTCTACGAGTATGACCGTGCGAACCGAAGGACGAAGCGCACTCTCGCGAACGGCATCGTCACTACCTACCAGTACAACTGGCGCGATCAGCTGACCAACATCGTCCACAAGACTTCGGGTGGCACGGTGTTGGCCTCGGCCTACTACGAACGCAAGGGGATCGGGGAGCCGACCAAGATTACGCGCGAGGATGGCACCTACGTTGCCTTCAAGTACGATGCGGCTCTACGGCTGACCAACGAGATTTTTTACAGCTCCGGCGGCACAGCCCTTGCCACGAACGGTTACGGGTATGACTCCTCAGGGACGAGGATTGCCTACAGCGATCCTTCCGGAGTTTTCACCAACTCGGTCAGTGCGGGTTATCGCGTAACCCAGGTCAAAAACGCAGGAACCACGACCGAGACTTACGGGTATGATACCGGCGGTCGCGTGACTTCGATCGTGCGCTCAGGTGTGACCTGGAGCCTGGGATATAATTCGAGCGATCAGCTGACAGGCATCACGAATGGTGTCAGTTGGACCAACTACGTCTATGATGCAGCAGGACGCCGCACCGGATCGAGCGACTCCTCGGGCGGCCAGCGCCGATTCCTGGTGGCACCCGCGCCCGATTCGGACCTCGAATGCATTCATCTGGTGGCTGACGGAGCCAATGCGCTCAAGCAAGCGTATGTGTACGCGGACGGCAATCCTTTGATGCGCCACGATGGAACTACCAAAGTTTGGCTTCTTGAAGATGGAATGGGCTCAGTGATCGGCGTCGCTCCGGATGCAAGCCCTGGCACCGGCAACACCACGCGCATTTTCTACAACGGGTTCGGGAGCGTTCACGGGACAGCCGGGCCGACTCCCTCTGTGCCAGCTGGAACGGGCGGGGATTTTAGGTTCCAGGGGATGTGGTGGGAATCTACAACCGACTTCTACGATGCCAGGGCCCGGCAGTATGACGCGAGAACGGGCAGGTTCCTGTCGAGGGATCCGGATGGTGGGGATAGTCAGACTCCCGAATCGCTGCAGCCTTACAACTTCGCGTTCGCTAATCCGATGGTTTACTCGGATCCGAGTGGAGAGTTTTCACTTCTCGAGATCGACATTGTTGGTGCGATTCAAAAGGGACTCAACACGCTTCGTATGGCAGGCATCAGCTATGCTAGGAACAAAGCAAAAGACTATGTCGGAGGGGTACTTTCAGGGCAGATAACGGACTTGCTTGGGTCATACTTACCGACGGAACTGAATCTGGATAGACTGAAGCACATTAAGGGAGGAAAGGCCTTAGAGCAGATGGCTCGTGGTATCTTTTGTGAGATCCTCGACAACGACTATGCTCATTTCGAAGTAGGGATTCGCGAGAAAGATGGGAGGCCAATGGACAACGGCATAAACTGCGCGAATCGCAGCGGACCGCCAAAGATTCGCCCCGGTATACGGCGACCGGACTTGGTGTTTGGCTATGGAAATCCGGTGGGCGCTGATGGAAAGCCGCAGACCACATGGCTCGTGGGCGAAATCAAGATTCGACGAAGCACACTGCTTCAGTATCAAACGGCTCCTGGCCAGCTTGACGCGATCTTGCGTTATGCCAATGGTTACACATATTCGCGAACGGCAGTGTTTATAACGCTCACCGGGGGGAACAAGAGTCAGTCTGATACTGCTCGTCTTTTCATACGAGCACGTGCTGCAAGGCGAGGCGCGTTCGCTATTATCCTGAGTCCAGGCTATATCGGTTTGTAGGACAAACCATGCCATCATTTCTTTCCAAGATCCTTTCTGCCATTCAGTCGCCGACAGACCTCTGGCGAGCTGCCAAGCTTGGCAATGTCACAGCCATTCGACGCATTATCTCCGATGGATCCGACGTAAACGCTAAAAAACATACGCTGAACGTCGAAGGATCCACTCCCCTCCATTTCGCAGCCCACCACGACCACACAGAGTCTGTAAGAGTTCTGGTAGAGCTAGGGGCCAAAATCAATGCAAAGGACGATCACGGTTCCACTCCCCTGATGGAGGCCTGTGCAAATGGAGCTGGAGAGGACACCATCGCCGCGTTGATTGAGCTCGGTGCGAATCTGGATGCTCAGGACAAATACGGCTTCACTGCCCTGAGCTGGGCTGCATCGCACGGCCGAGAGGCAGCGGTCGCCCTTCTCCTCGCGCGGGGCGCAAATCCTAACCAAGGGACCAAAGGCAAGCAAAGCGAGGTCTTAACGAAAGCGATAGAAGGTAAAAACCCGAGGGTGTTGGAGATGTTACTCGCGGCGGGTGCCAAGCCAGGTAGCTCCGGTGACGTTTCGCCCGCAATTCATACGGCCGCCATTTACGGACTTCATGACTATGTGGATCGACTCATCAGGGCTGGGGCGGATCCAAACACAACGGACGACAGCGGGTTTCCCGCCATCATGACTGGAGTGCGTGGAAAGAATCTCAAGGTGATCCAGACTCTAATAAGCGCAGGTGCCGACGTGAATGCCAAGGACTCGGCGGACAAGACTGCATTAGACATTGCGTACGAAATCAGGCGAAAGGATCTGATCGCAGAGCTAGAGAAGGCGGGAGCCAGACGTGGTAGCGAAAATACTGACGAGGCTAGCGGTTCCGACCGAGAGGGAGAAACTTGTTCATGCAAGCCCGAGTTCGCGAAGCGAGGCCAAGCCCGGAGTTTTCTCACGGGGATCGAGACTCTTAAGCAGGCCTCGGGCTATTCTGCACAGCCGTGGAATCAGATCTCGGGTGGTTTTTTTATGCCACTCAGGGAAACGCGAGCAACGGAGGATTTGATAAAACGGTTCCACGGCACTTGCTTTGCCTGGGGTGTTTACCTATTTCGGACCGACGATGGAGTCGGTCTTTTGCCCACAGACGATAAGTACGAGATAATCTTGGCAGTGCAAACAAACGGTCAGAACCACGACCTTCTTCCGGCGGACATCGTGGCCAAGATGCAGGAGCTTGAAAGAAATCATCCATTTCACCTAACGGGTGCTGGAGTTGCGTTCTTGGAGGGCGAGTTCACTCAGAGGATCGAACATCCTCACGAACTTGCGGAGTGGCTCTATGAGTTCTGTCCAGACATTGTGAATCAAGGCGTCGGTGGGGTCGAAGGATTGGCAAAAACATTGTCTGATACTCGAAAGTTTTT
>JAYTTC010000785.1:0-3211 GCA_043745255.1 Verrucomicrobiales bacterium | reverse complement strand
CACCCAAGTTCCGATAAAGCACGTTCGGCCCGTCCAGACCGCAGAAATAGAGATCACACCAGCCATCCCCGTCGACATCACCTAACGCCACACCCGATCCATTCAGATACACGTGATTGGTGATCTCCTTCGACTGAGCGAGAACATTTGAGAACGTGACGCCCGTTTGAGACGACGATTGCAGGGTGAATCCGACACTCCCTGGGGAGGGATCTGCCAGCGATCGATAGCGATAGCCAGGCCGAGCAACCCAATTGCCCTCCGCCGCGGAGGAAACCCTTTCAAGCAACAAACTCAAGCATACTACGCCCTGAAGCAGGTAGCCAAAGAGAGCCAGATTTGGCGAGGAACCGATCCAGGGAAAATGCTCTGTGGGGTATCCTCTCCTATTTTGCATGGAGCTCTCCTTCTAAATCCATCTCCACCATCCGAGCGTTCCTGGGAAGGTCTTTCACGATCGTTTTTCCACCCGGCCACCGGACCTGAATTTTATCCGGAACCTCCGGGCTTCCCATCACGAGCACCGTGCTGTCTTGCGACCAGTATCCGCTTCCCGCATGAATTTCCCGGACCGGACCCCAGTTTCCACCCCGTCCCACCCGCACCTGACAACCGATGCCGTCTGGATTGGAGGCCGAGCCACGGAGTCGCACTCGCAAGCCCACTCGACGCGCAATATTCCGAAAGAGTCGAGTCGCTCCCTGGTTTTGAGTCACGACCAGATCGGCTCGTCCATCGTTGTCATAGTCCGCGACCGCGGCACCGCGTTGCTCTCCATAAATCTCGATTCCGCTCTCCACAGCCGCAAAGGACCCATCTCCGTTTCCGCGGAGAATCAGTCCGCGCCCGCCGTCATACCGCGCGGTCTCCAGCGGAACTCCAAAAAAATTCTGGCTGAGAAAAACGTCCTCCTTGCCATCGTTGTCGAAGTCCGCCACGCAGACCGCAAAGGCAGGAGCGAACTGGGCTTCGATGGGAAGCGGTCGAGGGTCAAACCTTCCCCCTCGATTCAGGAAGACCATCGAATCGAGCGTCGTTGCCTGAAGGGATTTTGACTGTCCCGTTCGATCTCCAAGGATCTGCCCGATTGTCACCTCTCCAAAACTTCGGAAGGAGTTGTAGCGCTCACGAATCCAAGGCAGCTCCTCCGTGACATCATCCCAAGTCCGCCACGGTGCCATCCCCCCGAGTTGGGATTCAAAATAGGTTTCTAGCTCGGCCACTCTTCCCTTCTGGTCAAAGTCGGCAAAGACCACTTCAATAGGTTTACTCAGGAAGCTCTGATATCGAGTGTTGCGCCCCCAGTTGGACGCCACCAAATCCAATCGACCGTCACCATCAAAATCTCCCACCGTCACCCCATTCCACCATCCGGTGAAGGGAGCGAGACCCCAGCCCTGAGTGACCTCCTCAAGTTGGCCCGCCTGAACACGGAAGACGCGAAGGGGTCCCCATTCACAGGCCAGGATCAATTCCGGAGAACCATCGCCATCGAGATCTGCGAACACCGCACCGGAGACCAATCCTGCTTGTTTCAGCACTTCAGAACCCTTGGGATCCAGCACCCAGACGCCTGACTCGGAGCGAAAGAGCTTCGAGCTCGCCGGCTCCGGATGTCGACCCGGAATGACACGACCTCCAACAAACAAATCAAGATCTCCGTCGCCATCGAGGTCCGCGAGCGCCAGCGGTCCGGCGCTCGCCTCCCAGGCTGGAACCACATCGCGAGTCCTTCTGCCGAATCGGTCCAGTTCGTCGACCGCTGATTTGAGTGGCACGACTCCGTCGTAATTCTGCGAAGCCACCAGCAGCGCGGGCTTCCCCTCGCGTCCCACTCCCGCGACCCACCCGCCCTGATCCCAAAGGGCGAGCGGAACGTCCGCTGCAGTCACATTGGTAAAATGGGTTCCATCGAGATTTCGAAAGATCGCGGGCAGACCGTTACGCCCAGCTCCGATGGCCAGATCCACCAGACCGTCGCCATCTAGATCGCACCACGCCACGCCTGGCCCGCGAGCGCTCAACGAGTGGGAGAGCAGCGGTTGGCGCGCGAAATCGTCGAATGGCTCATCCTGGTTTGTGTGCTGCAAGAGCGCACTGGTGTCCTGGAATCGAATGAAACTTGGACTGAGCGGAGCCGATGACGTGTAGGGCACTTTCGGACCCGCCTCCTGCTCATTCACCTCGTAGACTCGATTCGGCAGTACGTTGGCAATGACGCTCTTTCTTCCGCTGCGCCAGGACACTGTCAAGCTCATCGGTGCCGAAGCGTTGGACGACGAAGATGCGAACGTTCGCACCGTATCATCATTGGAGAGGTACCGCCCACCCATTGTCATCTCTGTGCTCTGAGTCACTGGCCCTCCCTTCAGTTCGATCCGCGAACCAATGCCCCGGGTATTCATGCCGTCGCCATGGAGACGAACCGCCACGCGAGGGGCGATGCTGTCATTGCGGTAGAGGGAGGCATTGCCATGGAGATTGTTGACGACCACGTCCAGGTCTCCATCGTTATCGAGATCTGCCAGGGCCATCCCATGGGAAATCCCCACCTGATTAAATCCCCATTCCTGACTCATCTCGCGAAACGAGAGATCATGCTGGTTTCGAAACGCGAGCTTCCCAGCCTCCAGCCGACCAAAACGCTTCAGCTCTCTCTCTCGACGTTGCACGCTCGGTGCCTCACGAACCTGCCCAAATTCCATCAACAGGTCGGCATTCTGAACATCGTGATTGTTGCCGGTGGGAATCAGCAGATCCTCCCAACCATCCAGATCCACATCCAGGAAGACCGCACCCCAACTCCACTCGGTGTTTTCAAGACCGCTGAGCTGTGCAATCTCAACCCAAGTCTGGTCACCTCGATTTAAGAAGAGCGTGTTGCGAGGGGTCTCCGGCCGGAACATCGGATCGGTGAGGGGCTGCTTCAGACGTCCACCAAACATCTGAGGACGCTGCCGATGCCGCCAGGAATGCTGTCGGCTGACCATGTCCACCACGAACAAATCGACGAAACCATCACGATTGATGTCCGCGACATCCACCGCCATCGACGACACGGGAACGTGGCGGAACGAGAGCGGGGATGCGGCTTGGAAATGCGTCCCTCCCACGTTGAGCCAGATATCATCGGGGAAATAGAAGAAGTCGTTGCACACATAGAGATCCGGAAGCCCGTCGCCATTCAGATCACGAAAGGCCACCGAGAATC
>JAYTTC010000784.1:0-3217 GCA_043745255.1 Verrucomicrobiales bacterium | reverse complement strand
CGCAGCGAAGCCGGTTTTAGCCGCGAAAAAGCGCAAGATACGCAGAAAAGAAGGGAACCCTGCACGGCCAATCTCTTTGCATCAGAGTCCGTCGGCCGTAGCCATTGGAAATAACTTTAGCCTCCTGGTGCTGCACCTCGTTTTCTTTTTTGCGAATTCTGCGCCTCTTCGCGGCTAAACCCCGTCCCTGCGGTTCTCTCGTCGTTGCGGTGGTTGTCTTCTGTAGCGTGGGCCGTGTCGGCCCATCCCCGCCCCCGATCCGGGCGGGGGAGGGGAGGAGCTTTTACCGCGGATGAGTCGGTGGGGGCACCGGATTGTTCATCTGTGGATAAACCTCCCCACTCGGCTTCCCCGCGCTCGACGTCGACGCACGTTCCGATACTGTGAGCGCGTGCGACCCGTGGATCTACAAGTGATCGGTGAAGAGTTGGCCATCAAATGGGAGGATGGTGCGGAGAGCTACATCCGATTGGAGACGCTTCGGCGCGCGTGTCCCTGCGCTGGATGCAAGGGCGAGGTGGATGTGATGGGTAACCTCCAGAAAGGTCCCGATCGGCCGCTCTCCCCGCTGTCCTTTAAATGGGTGCGATGCGCTCAGGTGGGAACCTACGCTATTCAGCCCGTCTGGGGAGATGGACATTCCACCGGCCTGTTTTCATTCGACCAGCTGCGACGCCTTAGTTCTGGGTGAGTACGCAGGTCGATAGTCAGAGCAGGGAGCCTCTTGCGTCTGGGGTTCCCGCGCAGCGTGCGGCGTCTTTTTCGCGAACCTGAGTCGCGGTGGATGGGGGTCAAACTAATGAATCCGATCAACGACATGATGACTCAAACGACTGACAGTAGAGTTCCAGAAGAACTGCTGGCGATGACCACGCAGCTCGGCATGGATCGCATCACTCGGCACATCTTCCTCTGCGCCGACCAGACCAAACCCAAGTGCTGCGAGAAGGCGGCGGGTTTGGAGTCCTGGGATTATCTCAAACGGCGTCTTAAGGAACTGGGATTGGCGTCGCCTCTGGGATCGGTGTGTCGAACCAAAGCGAACTGCCTTCAAGTCTGCCTGCGTGGGCCCATCGCGGTGGTGTACCCCGAGGGGGTGTGGTATCACTCCTGCACTCCAGAAATTCTCGAGCGCATCCTTCAGGAGCATATCCTCGGTGGCAAACCGGTGACGGAATTTTGCTTCGCTCAGCATTCCCTCACGTGACTCAATCGGTGGCGTCAGAACGAGCCGCCTGTCACGTAGTGACCTTTAGCAGCAAACACCGTCGGCGCGATCCCAAAATGTTTCCGCGCCTCGCAACAGCCGTGCCCTCGTGCCGGCGGTGTTTGCTGCTAGGGATTTCGATTGCGCCACAGGGCGCGCCCCTCTGAGACTCGTCCTGTCATGGCTGTCGATTCACCAACCCCTGTCGCGTCGGAGGGCCTCCCTCCATTGACGCCCGGAACTCTCTATCTGGTGGCGACTCCTATCGGCAATCTGGAGGACATCACCTTGCGTGCACTTCGCACTCTGCAACAATGTGATCTTATCGCGGCCGAGGACACGCGTCGCACGGGGAGTCTGCTCGCTCATTTCAAGATCTCCAAACGGATGGTCAGCTGCTTCGAATTCAATGAGCGCCATCGAAGTCAGGAAATTCTCCAACGACTGAAGGCCGGCGAGAAGGTGGCGGTGGTGAGCGATGCGGGCAGCCCGGGAATCAGCGACCCGGGGGAACGACTAGTAAAGGCGGCGATCGAAGCCGGGCTGCGTGTCGAAGCGGTTCCTGGAGCGTGCGCCCTGGTCGCGGGTCTAACCGCGAGCGGCCTTTCGACGGAAGAGTTTCATTTCGTCGGATTTCTTCCCCACAAGACCGGACAGCGGCGGCGTCAGCTTGAGGGCTTGCGTAAAGTCCCGGGAACTTGGGTGCTCTATGAGTCGCCGTATCGGGTGGAGAAGTTGCTCGGCGAGTTGAAGGATATTTACCCGGAGCATCGAGTGGTCCTGGCCCGTGAGCTGACCAAGCGACACGAGGAATTCCTGCGCGGCACGCCTTCCGAACTCGCCGCTCAATGGGAGTTGAGGCCGCGCAAGGGTGAATTTGTGGTGATGATCGAGGCGGCAGAAGAAAAGCCGAAGTCGATCAGCCCAGAAACTTCCCCGGATTGAGAATTCCCCTTGGGTCGAGGGCTCGTTTTATCACGCGATGCATTGCATCGACCTCTCGCGAGACGGCGATTTTCCACCAGGGCTTCTTCGCCAAACCAATTCCATGCTCGCCGGTCACCACACCTCCCAAACTCAAAACACCCTGAAACAGCTCATCGAGCGCGGCGTCAGCACGCGGTTTGGATCCAGGCTGATTGAAATCCACCATCAAGTTTACGTGGATATTCCCATCCCCGGCATGACCGAAGCAGGCCACCTGAATTCCGTGCTTCCTCTGGAGACTCGCGCCGAGACGGAATAGTTCCACCAGCCGCCCCCTTGGCACCACCACGTCTTCGTTGAGCTTGGTGAGCCCGGTATCGCGCAGCGCATAGGAGAACTCGCGTCGGATGGCCCAGAGCTTCTCGCATTCTTTCTTGCCCAGCGCGCGTGTCAGCATCACCGGCTTCAGTCGGCGGAGCACTTTCTCAAGATCGAGAATCTCGTTGCGCACTGAGCGTCGCTGGCCGTCCAATTCGACGATGATCAGGGCGTTGCAACCCTCCAGTTGACGACTCCCCGTTCGTTTCCGCGCCGCCTTTAGCGTGAAGGCATCGGCGATTTCCAAGGCGCAGGGTAAAAACCCGGCGGCGAAAATATCCTTCAGCGCACGCGTCGCCGCGCTCATGCGAGTGAACCCCGCCACGATACACGCCCGATCCGGTGGCAGAGGCAGGAGCTTTAGTGTGGCTTCGGTGATGATGCCCAACATTCCTTCGCTTCCGACAAACAGACGATGCAGATCGAATCCGCTCTTGTTCTTGTGGGTGCGGCTTCCGAGTCGCACCACCTCGCCCTGGGCCGTCACAACCTCGATCCCGAGCACATAGTCGCGTGTAACTCCGTACTTCAAACAGCGAGGCCCGCCCGCGTTCGTGGCGATGTTCCCTCCCAGACTGCAGTCGGCGCGGCTGGCGGGATCTGGTGGATAAAAGAGCCCCTGCTGTTCGACGGCTTCCTGGAGTTGAGCGGTGAGCACCGCGGGCTGCACGACGGCCACGAAGTCAGCGGTGTTGACCTCGAGGA
>JAYTTC010000783.1:0-3225 GCA_043745255.1 Verrucomicrobiales bacterium | reverse complement strand
CACGGTTTCCCTCTTCTGTAGTGTCGTCCGTATCGGACGATCCGGGCGGGGATGGGCCGATACGGCCCACGCTACAGAACTGCAGCTGGCGTGCCTTCGCACGGTTTCCATCTTCTGTAGTGTCGTTCGTATCGAACGATCGGGGCGGGGGATGGGCCGATACGGCCCACACTACAGAACTACAGCTGGCGTGCCTTCCCACGGTTTCCCTCTTCTGTAGTGTCGTCCGTATCGGACGATCCGGGCGGGGATGGGCCGATACGGCCCACGCTACAGAACTACAGCCCGGCTTCTGTCGTGTCGTTCAGGGCCCTGGTCTTTTTTGCGTCTCCTGCGCCTTTTCGCGGCTAAGCCCGGCCCTGCCCGTTTCCGATCCGGTTGCTGCCCCAGGTCGGATTTTCCTGGATTAACTTGATGACGAACTCGGCTTTGCGCGCAAGGCGGATTCGCTCGCGATCGATGTCTTCAGCCCTGGTTTGCTTTCACGCGGTTCCGGTTATTCCTGAGCAAAGCGCCATCATTCGGCATCAGTTGCCTTGGAATCTTGGCGTTTTACGTCTGCTCGCTGGCACGGAGTGATGCTCCCCGAAGTCACATGATCAGGGACCCGGGAGGTATCTCAGCATGCTGGGTGTGATTGGCGTTATCGCGTGGGTCATGCTCTCCTGGTCCTGGGCGCGTCCTGGACGGAAGTCTCAGTATACCGCGTTTGCTACGATGCTAGTTTCGTTGGTGGTCTCCTTGCTCGATGCAAAAAAAGCCGCGATACGAGTCGCCAATGAAGCGTGAGCAATGGGCGTGATTTTCGCAGTGACCCGCTGCTTCAATTCTGTGCTCTTGTCCAGGATACCCGCGCCGATTACCCTTCGAGCATGCTCAAGCGCGGAGTCGGTATTTTTGGAAGAGTTCTTTTGGCGCTAATCCTATTTCTCGCGCTTTTCCTCGAGTTTGAACGATTTCGCGGACAACGCTCCCTGTCGTCTTATCGGGCCGAGTTACTGGCGCGAGGTGAGAAGCTGACGCCGGGAGAATTGAGAGTGTCGGTTGCGGACGCGGACAATGGTGCCTCCCAATTCAATGAGGCCGCACGAGCGTTGACTAACGGATGGGCTTCGCCGCAGCGCTTCCCTCCAAGAATGAAAATGCTTCCATCGGGTCGAGCTTTGGTTGGTTACAGGGAAGATCGATGGACCGAGGACAAGACCGTTCACGGCTGGGAGGAGGTTGAGTCCGACATCAGAACCAATACAGCGGTCCTGGCACGAATCCGAGCCGCTTTGGAAATGCCCCGTTTAAATCACAATTTGGATTACTCCCGAGGCATGGAATTGCATCTTCCTCACCTTGTCTTCGCAAAATCCTTTAGCCAGCGGCTCGGTACGGCATGTCAGCTGGCCATCCGGCAGGGCAACGATTCTGAGGCGAGGGAAAGCCTCATTGCCCAGGTCAAACTCTCCCGGGTCATGGAGGAAGATGGACTCATCATCAGCGAGCTGGTCCGCGTGGCGCTCACCAAAATCGCCAGGGCTTCGCTCTGGGAAGCCTTGCAATCGGAGGTATTGACCACGAACGATCTGCTGGAGATTCAGCATGCTTGGACCAACCTAGCGTTCGCCGCCAACATGAGTCGAAGCTTGGAGGGCGAACGCATCTACAGCGATGTGTCGTATGACGGGCTGCGCGAATCCCAAGAGCGGACCACCGCTGCGTTCGACCTTTACGCTGAACTGGAGAAAATGTTCCATGGGTTCGCCGATCCGCCTAGGTGGCCGAGTGAGTTGGAGTCGATTCCCTATGGCGTGGAAGCGGCCGATTTTCTCAAACGACAGGTGTACACCCGCGTTTGGAGATTTGCCTGGTCGTATCATAATCAGACCCAGTTCATGATGGAGATGCAACGGCTCACTGACATCACCCGGCGAGGCGTGCTCGGCAAATCCTATGCAGCCCTGCGAGGCGATGTAGAGACGCTTGAAAAAGAGACGGAGCGGTCGGGTTTCTACGATCGACTGAGATTTCCCCTGCGCAACCCGTTGTTCACCCTGTCGAGTTTGGTGCGCAAGGGGATGGAGGCGGAAACTGAGCGCTCGCTTGTGCTCTGTGCCATTGCTCTCAAGCGCTACGCCCTCCACTACGGCGGCCTTCCCGACACCTTGGATTCCCTCGTTCCGCAGTTTATTCCTGCGGTTCCGACCGACTACATGGATGGAAAGCCCATCCGGTATCGGCTTCGTGACGGTGGGGACTTCAGGCTTTTCTCCGTCGGAGCCGACGGGGTGGATGATGGCGGGGATGGCTCGCTGTCTGCGAGCCAGTCCGGTATCTCGAACCTAGGAGATCGCAAGGACCTGGTCTGGCCTTCAGTCGCCCTGCCGGAAGAGGTAGACGAGTTCCGGAAAGAAAGTCAGCGGAACTAATGCTGACGCCTTTTCAATCAAGCCAGTGCCTTTGATTCGAGTCTCTTAACTCTGATATGATTAGCCTCGGGAATCGAATTGTAGTCGCTGTGGGAAAGGAATGGGGCAATGGGCAATGCTCAGCATGGGCGAACAGATGGCACTCAGAGGAAATCGAACAAATCCGAGTCTCGTTGCTGCTCGCTTCCTTTTGAAGCCTGGACTCAAGTATGAGGAAGCGGTGAAGACACTTGCGCCCTATGAACGAGTCAAGAAGGCGTACCCGGAAGCACGACAATCAGGCCGGGTAGGGGCCGCCGCGGATCGCGGATTTGCAGTAACCGCCCGAGGAGACCCAACCGCCCCCGCGGGTCACGCGGCCGTCCCCCGAGGCCGGACCGATGGGATCGGTGACAGTGCCAAATGAGAAGGCAGTCGTCGTTCCAGCTCGACACGCATACTCCCACTCCGCCTCCGTCGGGAGCCGGTATGTGAGTTACTTCCCGCTGTCCCATCCAGAATCCCCTGGTCAATATCACCCTGTGTTGTGTTTGACCCCCATATCGCTCCTTCTCGGACTCAGGACTTCCCATGACGAAAGTCCCTGGCGGGTAACAGTTTAGCTCATTTCTGGCGTGATCTGCGGCGACATCCCTTTGGTTTGCGATGGCCAGAGGGATGAGGGGAGCCGAGTGCATTGCGATAGAAGGCGCGCTGAGCGATCGCCGTCGGCTGGGTCAGCAACTCTTGAAAGGCTTGGCGCGAATCCCGTTGCTGGCGAATCGCGGTGGTCAGCAGGCTGCTGAGCACCGAGTGGGAGTGAGCCCCT
>JAYTTC010000782.1:0-12058 GCA_043745255.1 Verrucomicrobiales bacterium | reverse complement strand
TTCGGGCATGGGAGTCTTTTCGGACTTCCATGCCCACTTTTTTTAGCATCTAATACATTGTGCCTAAAGGACTCACGATGTCTGGGACAGGCTCTAAGGTAGTTCTATGTGGCCAGAGCCGAGCCAAGAAGACTGAATTCAGTTTCTGATCCGTTGGATAAGGATACCAAATCAGGGGTGACGCCCCACAATTCCAATCTCGAACTCGGTCACCCTCAAGATACTCACGGAACTCACCTACGATGCGATGAAGGTTTGGTTCATTTGAATTTCGCAGGAATACATCTTCTTCTGCAACTCTAACGGCGCGCCCGACAGGATTGTCGATCCGTGATTCTAAGCGTCCCGCATCCGCTTCAATTTGTGATTTTACTCCCGATGCACCACCTCCCTGAAGACTCCAGGGGTGTTTATGAAACTTCGCCCTCTCGGTATCCGCCGAACTAACAAAATTGCTCTCTGATCCAGCGTGATCGACCTGACTAATTATTGCGCTCCAGACTTTGCCCTTGGCCGGATCATCTGGTGTTCCCGGTTCACCTTTGATTCCCATCACGGTCCGGACGGTTCCGGTTTTTGGTTTAGCATTGCGTCCAAAGAGGATGACAGTGGGTGTGCCGTGGCCGGGGATGTAGGCTCCGCTGGTGTCGATAACATGACTAAGATCCCAGTTGCTGATAAACTGCTCAATGAGCTTCTTCCCAAACTCTCGCTTCATGAAGGAATTGGAGGTAATCTGGCCGCTGAAGCCGGCGGTTTCGTGACCTTCACCCGAGCCACTCACGGCGAGATCGAAGAAGCGCTCCATAAACGGAATGGAGAGTGCGTAGGTGCGATGGCAGGCATCATAGCGCGCCCGGTAGAGTTCATTAAGCGCCTTGTCCTTGACGGTGATGTAGGGCGGGTTGCCGACGACGGCGTGGTATTGCTGGCCGAGGATGCGGTGGAGTTCCTTGGCGTCCTCGATCTCGAAGTGGTGGGCGGTTTCGTCTTTGAAGACCAGCTCGTCGCCGCCGAAGAGGTTCTCGCGATGGACGACGTGGGGTTTCCCCTGCGAGTCGAAGCGCGCGCCGTGGAGCAGCGAGTCGCCGGTGGCGAGGTTCACCTTGAAGTCCGGGGCGTGTTTCAGGCGCTTCACGCCGCAATAGCGCCAGGCGGCCAGCAGCAGGCGGAAGCGGGCGATGGCGACGGCGAAGGGATTGATGTCCACGCCATAGACTCCCTCCAGCGCCTTGACGGCGACCTCGCGCTCGCTGAGATCCGGGCGTTCCTTTTCCCACAAGCGCAGCAAGCGCCGGAAGGCTCCGAGTAGAAAGTGCCCGGAGCCGCAGGTGGGATCGATCATGCGCACGACTTTCAGGCCAAAGACGTTGAGCGCGGGGTCGAGCGTGCGGTCGAGGATGAACTCCTCGACGAAGTCCGGCGTCTGCAAGAGGGCGAACTTCTTCCGCGCGGCCTCGGAGAGATCCTGGTAGAGATCGCCGAGGAAGCGGGTGGGGTCGGAAGAGGTTGAGAGTTGAGAGTTGAGAGTTGAGAGTTGAGAGTTGAGGGTTGAGAGTTGAGAGAGAAGAGGTGCCTTCGGCGCTGAAGAAGGAGGGGTCGGAGAAGTCGTGCGCCATTTTCCCGGTGCCGGGGTCGATGCGCCGCCAGAACTCGATGAAGGCCTTGGCGGCATCCGGCGAGATAGGGGCGTTCCACAGGGCGTTGTGGCGGGCGTCCATGAGATCGGCCATGCCGGGGAGGGTGCCGACCTCGGCGATGGCGTGGGCGAGGTAGTCGTTGTCGGAGGCGGCACGGTTTTCCCTGAACCAGGCGGCGCGGGTGTCATCGGCGAGGTCGCGGTTTTCCCCGATGCCGGAGAGGTAGGTGCGCTCCAGCAAGCCGTTGTCCTCCAGGAAGCGGACGAAGACGCAGCTCAGCACCCAGCCGACGGCGGACTGGGTCAGCTCTCCATCCCGCCAGACGACGTAGGAGAAAGCGGTGCGCTTGGCGTCCTTGGCGAGCTGGTATTGCGCCTTGAGCCTGGCATCGAGCGCCGGGACGTCCTTGCACTGCTGGCGGAGATCGTCCTCAAAGCGGGTGACCCAGCGTTTGAGATCGGCGAGGAGGGTGGGGGCGTGGATCATGGGGTAAAAGCTGAGATGCTGAAAACTGAAATGCTGAAAGGGAGAGAAGTGCCGAGTGAGCAGTGATCAGAAGGAGAGAAGAAGTGAACCGCAATGGAGTGGAACGAGATGGACAGGAGCTAGAGGCGCTTGATCCAGCGTCCGGTATCCTGATCGTGGTAAACCTGATGCTCGGCTCCGCCCCGTTTTCCCTGAGCCTCCCAGCGGCTGAGGAAGTTGTCTTCGGCAATCACGTGGTCGTGATTTTCCGCCCATATTCTGAGGGACTTGCGACCGGCGCGGTCAACAGGTCCGAGACGACTCAGCTCCCGGAGCTGCTGCGCGAGCTGCGGGATTTCAGATAATCGGAACCCTTGAGCGCCTGCTCGGTAGTGAGCTTCGGCCTGCTCGAAACCGAGGCAGCCGTGGCCTTCCTGGCCGGGGAGTTCGGCGTCGGCACGGTGATACTGAAGAGCGGCTTCGATGGGGTGAAGTGCATGGCGATGTTGTGAACGTAACTGAAATGCCTGAAGGGTCAAGACCGGGAGCGCCTCTCCCATGCCTGCTCCACCGCCAAGCCGGCGGGGCGTGGGAGCAGGGCTGGGAATTTCGGGCGGGTGCATGGGGTGAAGGTTGGATGTGGGTAGATATGGGGATTTTATGGAGTCGCTCCATAAACGGTTCCATAAATTACGCTCCCATGGCGTGGAGTGCCGTTTTCAGTCATCGGCTGGAAAGAATTGCGGAGAGAATTGCTCGCGAGCAATAGGAATGCAATTATTGGCTCCAGACATGGCGTGCGCCGACACCGTGACCGGTGACAGATTTCGACTACTAGGCGGAAGGAGTCATCGACGCTACGTGCGACCCATTCCTTGAAATCGAGATCCTGATCTTCCAGCTCGTCCGCGATGACGCGGTCGAGCTGAGGGAGTAGCTCAAGGATCTGTTCGAGGGATCGCATGGGTGAATTTTTAGTGAGTGGGTTAACGGAAAAAGTGGGCTGTTTTTACGTCAGCCCAGAGAGGATGTGTGATCTTGTAATAATGGCTCGGATGTGGCTTCCATATTCGGTAGTGGCAAGGGATGAGTATGATAAGGTATGGACACGGGCTGTCTTCACCACTTCCTCGAATCATCGGACTATGCTCAGAGCAGCTACCGTTCGGTCAATTTTTTCCTGAACTTCGATAAGTTTCCCTTTGTCTTGGGTGATTACCTTCCTGAGTGAATTGAAGACAATGGATAGCATTGCGATATAATCACCAATCGGGTCGGCAACACATCCTGCTGATGAAGCGGGTAAGGTGTCGTTACCACCCATGAAATGAGCGGCCAGGGCTTTCTGCAAATCCTCGTCTGAGATCGACGGGTAAGTGTCTTTGACGTGCTTGGCGTATGACAGTATGTCTTCGTAGTTGGGCTGCATGAGGGGTTAAAATGGGGAGTAGCTATTCGAATTTCTGTTCATCGCGTGCCAGCACTGTGGCCAGAGTCCTCTTTGAGGAGGTCTCTGTTAGTGAGATAGTTGAAAACGTCCCAAGGGCGGTAATGATGCAGATAGCTCAAGGGGAGTTCATCGGTGCTATTGACCTCGAACTCATCAAGTTCGATTCCACTACAACCCTCCAACAGTTTCTTCAGTGTAACGGCAGCGGCCTCGGCTTTTTCCCGGCTTTTTTTGTCCTCCCAGACCTCGGGCCATACGGCGCAGACGCATTCCATTCCGTAGCCAGTGTCAGCGTCGAGTTCCTCGCTGGAGTTGAGATGCACGAGGATGCGCCAGAAGGCACCCCCTTCTTTCTTCATGAGCTTTTTGAGTGATGCATCTACGGCTTCAATCCGTTTCACGAACTCGTCGGGAAAACCGGTTCTGGTGTATCGGTCGGCAACCCATTGGATCATCCCTCGAAGAGTTCCGGTGTTGAACGATAGCGACGAATCGGGGGATGAGGTGGATAGTATCTCCCTACGGACGCGAGCTTGGTTCCACGGTTGTGCTTTGAAAAACCGTTTCTCGGTTCCTTCAGAGGCTTCGAGATGGAGGATCCGGGAACTCTTCCCGTCCTGAAGTCCCGCATTGATGGCATCCAAGGGGTGAAGAAACAGGATTTCGACGTATGGCTCGACATCCAGTTCATCATAGGTCACGTCGCAATCCTGAGAGATTACCACGGCGTGGCTGGCATTTTCGCAGCCATGTTCCGCTGCTAGGGAAATCGCCATGGCGGACGGCAGGAAACTTCCCTGCCGCCAACCATTGTCTTTCACCTGCTGCCCGGTCGCCATTTGGAAGAAAGGATGAAGATCACCAGTCGCTGAGGTTTCTCATGGATTGCTCCACGACTTCTTCTGGCAGCGGCTTCGCTCCCTTCGCTTTCATTCTTTCACGCATGGCAACGGCTTTATCTCTGAGGCGGGCGGACCGATCATTTTCATCGACTGCCAGTGTCTTGAGCGCTTCCTTTACTTTGGAAATATCCAGAGTGTCGGTGGAGAGGAGATCCATCGCCGATTGTCCTGATTCCAAAGGAACGAAGATTCGCCTGCTGAGGGGGTGCCGGGACAGCCCCTGCCAGTAGTCAGCCAGTTCCAACAACGCATGAATACGCTCCCAGCGTTTTGGTTGTGGCTGCCGTTCACCTCTGGCCCATCCGTAAACAGTGGGACGCTCGACGCCGAGCGCTGCGGCGAGATGTTTCATTCCGATACCTAGACGCGTTTTGATCGTGTCCAATTTTTGCGGCAGGGGATTACCATCCGCTAGATCCGCAGTGTTGTGCTCGATTGCGACAACCGTTCCGTTTTCCGAGACGTAATGCGCCACTTGGGTTTCGGCATCCTCCTCTTCCAAAACGATTTCGAGTTCGTAGCGATAGGCCTCATTCAGATCAGGGCGGCCCCATGGATCTTCTACAATCTGAACGATGGCGGGCGGTGAAGACAACCAACCGAACGGCCCCCACATGGAGGGATCGTCCCGGTGTATTGGTAATTCAGTTAGATCGAGGGCAATCATGGTTTATTTCCATTCGAGTTTGGCTTCTTCGGTCGTGGCTTTGCGGAACGCCTGATCCACTACATCGTGAAGTTCGCAGAGGTTTCCAATGACGCTGGTGGTGTCGTAATCTTCCGGTTCTGAGTATTCGGCGTAGTGATCGAGATCGAGCACTCCGAAAGGATGGGTCAGAGCATTGGGTTTGCGCAGCTTTAGCTGCAGGTTGAGGAGATCGGGAGGTATGACCAACCCCCCCGGGCGCTCGGAAGTGCGGACAACCAACTTCCGATTGGGAGATGTCTCCATCACGGTCTGTGAGAAACTTGTGATCCGCTTTCCCAACTCCTCCAGCGACAGGCCCAGGACGCACGATTCCAAAAAGTAGGAGAGAGGCTTCTCAGCCGTTGGCTCAATCAAATCCACGTAGCGTAATCCCAAGCGTTCGACACCACTGATTTTAACCACATCATGAACGAGCTGGAGGAGAGTCTCCATACGCCCGACGAAGTCCTCAAAAGTCATATATGCGCTCGTGACGAACGCCAGACTTTGTTCAGCAACAACGAGAGAGTAGTGACCGGATTTGTCGGCAAATACCCAATCGGTTGATTCCACGACGTCCACCTTGCCCATCGCATCATGCATGGTCGTTTTTGTTTTTCGCGTCAGGAGCCTCGGGTAATCACTGGCTCTCAAAAGATCCTGAAGTTTGGGGATGTAGCTTTCCAAACTCAGAATCGGCGTCATCCGCACTTGAGCCAAAGCCACGATCAGCGGTGATTTGGTAAATTCAAGAGTCGGGATGGTTCTGTGGACAATTTTCATGACGAGTTCTGGTATGAACGTTACACTTTATTTTACACAATGAAAATCGTTCTTCTTTCCAGATTTTGTCTGATTTTAGGTTTTTTGATCAGTTGATTGTATTGAGAAGCGGGCTTCATGCCACACCTCCCCGGTGGAAGTTTCGTGCCCACTGTGGCGTGAGTTGTTCGAATTGTGCTTCATTGGTGATCGGCACCGCTTCGCCGCAGAGGGTTGGTGTCAGTTGCGCTCCCTTTCCCGGCACCAGCAGCCAGAGGGAGTGCGGGCCGGACTGGGTGCCGGTGTCGTTGCGCAGGGCATCGAGTTCGTTCATGCGACCGTAACGGGCGAAAAGGCCAGCGTCGGTGAGGAAGATGTCTTCATTGGAGTTGCGCAGGGTTTCCAGAACACCGGGCATAGAACGGCGGACGAGTTCTTGAAGGCGAGTCCAGTCGGCACTGCCTTTATCCGCCGCGTCCGCTTCGATAACAACCTCCCATGGCACACCTAAATCAGCAGCCTTTTTCTTCATCGCGGAGACGAAGAGTTCGCTGGCGTTGAGGCGCTTGGCTCCGATGCGCTGCAACTGGTTGGCGGCGTCATCCAGATACTTCGGATCGATGGTGAGGACGAGGTAGGAGCCCTGTTTCCTTGCCCGGGTGAGCTTGTCCTCAAGGCGCTGGGCCTCCGCCACTTCTTCACTGACGGGTTGGCCGATAGGGGAATGGTCGATGGTCCGGGCGCGCGAGCCGACGGTGTAAGAATTTCCAGTACTGAATGCGACGTGCTTCGATTGATAGGCACCGGCACCATTGCCTGCGCGGTCGTCCCACTGCAAGGGGAAGCCAACCTGTTCCAGCAGGCGGTCGAGCTGGGGGCGACCAGGTAAGAGTTCGGCCATCGGGTAGCGGCTGGCGACCCGGCTGTGAATTTCTTCCAGCTTCAGTTCGCGGACACCAAAAAGGGCGCTGCGGGACAGCGCGAGGGCGCGCTCGGCGGAAAGGCCGGGCGGGTAGAGTTCGAGGCGGCTGTTGACGCAGACCTTGCCACTGACAGCTGCCGCGAGGTGAGCGCGCCGTGCCTGATCGGGCGGGCGCACGTTTTCGACTCCGGTTACGGGGAAGGGGATGGCACCAAGCGTCTCGATGACTCGGGACGCGGTGGGCAGTGGATCGCGAGTGGCCAAGTCCTCACCAGCATCACCAAGCTGCTGGGCGAAGTCCATGAATGCGGGATCCACGGAAATGAAGAGCACACCCTGACGACGGGACTCGATGAAGCGCGGCGACTGCAACTGCCGCTCCGCCTCCACGGCGGCGCGGGTGGCGATGGAAGCCATTCGCATGGAGTCAGGCTCGGAGAGTGTGGAGCCACGGAGCAACAACATCAGTCGGATCAACTCGATATGGGTGGTGACACCGCCCTGTGAGAGCAAGGTGGCGTGGATCGTCTCGCGAAGACGGGTGATGGACGGATTTTTGAGCCACTTTTCACGAGCACCGGTAACGACTTGGCCGACGCGGGCACGGGTCACCTGGACCTGTTCTCCCAGTTCTGTCTGGCTCGACCAGCGCAGGGCCGACGGGTCGTCATCGGGAGTTCTCCAACCGAGAAAACGTTCCTGAATCTCGCGCTCGCTGCTTTCCAGCCTGCCGGCTGCCATGATGAGACCGCGTGCGATGAGATCGACACTGGCAAGTTCAGGTTCCGACGATGGTGCATCCTTGGCAGCTTCGTCTACCCGCTCCCTTGCCTCGATATCGGGAAAGCGATCGTGGAGTTGTTGATAAAGTTCGACGGCTTCCTGGCTGGTCTTGTAACCGACACCGCGCATCCGCCGGATGCGGCCGATGGGATAGCGCAGCAAGTCTGCGATCGTGACGACTTCGAGACGGTCCAGCACGTTCATCAAACGAACGCTGCGACCAAGTAGCACGAGCTGCGTGTCCGGAGTGGCAGTCTTGAGGATCTCGGCGAGCGATGGCTGGTCAATGTTCTGATCATCCTCGGTGGTGGTGGGCGTGATCGAAGGTTGGTCGATTTTCTCGAAGATGTGCCGCCATGCCGTTAGCATCACCTCGGTATTATCGAAACGATCCTTCACTTGGCGGGCAAGGGCTTTGCGGAAGAACGCGACGAGTCGTTCACGGAGCGATTCGGGGAACAATTCCGGGCGCAGACTGACCTCAGCATTGATGAGGTGGGGGGCGCTACCATCATCACCCCAAGTCGGGAAAACGCCGGACCCGCAGGCCATCTCGTGCAGGGTCATCGCTGCGCCGTAGCGCTCAGCATGATGATCCCAGCGCGGAGACTTTCTCAGGGCAAGAAAAGGATCAAGGTAAGGCGGCGTGCCAAGCCGGATGTCCTCGGCCGGGGCAGTGCTCAGCGAGAAGTCGAACAGGACCAGTTGCAGCGGACCTTTCTTCACCGAACGGATGCCAAGATTATCCGGCTTGATGTCGCGGTGCGTAATGCCAAGGCGTTCCAGCTCATCAATAGTCTGGAGTAGCTCCACCCCGAATCTCTGGAGCAAGTCGAGATCGAGCGGTCCGTCTTCTTTCAGGCGGCGGGCCAGTGAAGACTCGCGGCCTTCGGTGTTGTCGGTCTTCTTGGATGAAAAGGCCGGCTCCATGGTGAAGCCGGTGAAGCCGTCGAAGTTGAGGCACTTGAAGACCCGGACGACGTTCGGGTGGCGGATTTTCTGGATGATTTGGAACTCACGCTCAAGGCGGCTGCTGTATTCCAGCTTGGAAGCGACTTTGAGCACTTGCCGCTCCCCATCGGGTGCATCGACCAGCAGAACCTTTGAGCAGGATCCGGTGCCCAGATCCCGAACGACCCGGTAGCCATGTTCCAGCAGTTCGCCCGACTTCGCGGTCCGGGGATCCACTGCCTCGACGGTCTCCGGGGCTGTCATTTCATCCCAGACTTCGTCGATCAGTTCGAGAACTTCCTCGGGGCTGTAGCGGAGGGAGCGGTCCGAGCATGCGGTATGTCGGATCAGGTTCTCAAGTGCTGGGACCACCCCGTTGTGCACGGCACAGAGGTCGAGATAGCTCTTGTGCCTGAGCTTCTGGTCGAGATCGAGCACGGAGTCGGCCGGCAGTTTTCCGCTGAAGAGGTAGTAGGCCAGCGCACCCAGTGAGAACGAGTCCAACTCCTCGCCCTCGATGTTCTGGCCCGAAACGGCTTCTGGCGCGAAGAAGACGGTGGCCTCGTCCTCGACGAACTGGCCGGCGTGAAGTGAGGTGGAGAACCGGGTGCGGGTGGCACCGCTCGATGTCCCGCCATCAATGAAGCCGAGATTCCAGCTGGAGATCTGCACCGTGGGCCCAGTGCCGGAATCACCTGGGATGACGATGATTGCTTGCGGTGACAGGCCGCGATGGATCACTTTCTTGCGATGAGCATAGGCAATGGCGTCGGTGATCTGACGCAGGATGTCGAGGGCTGCATCAGCGGCAAGCGGCTGCGCCAGTCCGGCGAGATAGTGGTCCAGACGCTGCGCACCCTCCTGCCAACGGAAGACTAGTGCGGGGCCGGACTCGGTCTCGGTCAGGGTATCGACGCGGAGGATCCCCGGGTGCTCCATCCGTTCGAGAATCTGGAACTCGCGTTCGGCTGCACGGCGCAGGGTGGAGCGCTCCGTTTCGCCCTGAAGCCCCTCCAAATAGACCCGGATCAGACGTGGTCCGGATTTGATTCGCACATGATGCCCCAGCCACTCTTGATAGGTGCCCAGCGGACTGTCGTGGAATAACCCGTCGAGCACGTAGTCGCCCGCCTTCCGGACTTTTTGGACTGGCTTCAGGCTGACCTGCTCGACGCCAGTGACGAATGCGCGGATCTGGTCCTTGGTGACCGGCGGCCGCTGGTAGCTGCGCAAGCCCGGAGCCTCGCGCCGGGAGATCGCCCCGATGATGCTGGGAACCGAACCGTCTGGTCGGTCCCGTAGGCAAACGCCATTGGCCTGCGGTCCTTGGAGTTGAAGGACGTTTTTTTCATGCGAGCAGAAGATCAGCGGCTCGATGAACGGCACCTGGACCTTGCTGCGCTTGAATGCGGCCTGCTGCTCCAGAAGCGACTTGAGCGCCTTGCATTTGCGGTTAGCGAGCGGCAGCGGGTTGTCGCGAGTCTTGTAATTAGTGCCATCGCGCCAGATCCAGCTGCCAGCCTGACTGGAGACGACCCCGGGTAGGCTCTTGATCTCGACGAGGAACGCGCCCCACGGGCCGACGACAAGCGTGTCCACCTCGTAAATCGCACCACCTTCGGCCATGAATTCGAAATTCGACCAGACTTGGATCGGCGAGGAGGCCGGCAGACCGGCACGGATGAACGCCAGCGCGTCACGCTCCCAAGGGAATTCCGAGTCTGAGATGCTAGTCCAATTTGCCATGAGGGATCAATGCTAGAGGCACCCGCTGCCTGCGGCTGCCGATGGGGTGGTGGGGTCGGATTCCATTTTTCGACAGGTCTCTTCGGGGGAGTAATTGCTTGAGATCATGCTGAGGTTCTATCTGACGGATGACAAGAAGATCATGAGTTCCAGATGGCCGGATTCAATCCTCATCTTGATCGGGTTGGTGAACTTGGAGCACCTAGCTTCTTTGGCAAAATAGCACGTGGGGTGGGACAAATGTGGGGGTAGGATCTGATAATTTTGGATTTTTTTTGGGGTGGATTCCAAATCTGGGGAACCGCCACCAGCTTGGATTTGTTCTTGTTTGTCCGGATTTCGGAAGCCGTCATGGTCACAGCCTGCGCCACCTCTTCTCATGCAACTTCTCCTCAACGAAGCCATCTACCGGACCGTCATCGTCGAGTTGCTGCCGCAGACTCAGAAGTTCCTGTGGATCGTCACGGCGGACATCAAGGATCTGCATGTCCCCAAGGGCCGACGCTTTGTGCCGCTGCTGGAAATTCTCTCCGACCTCGTAGAAGCTGGCGTCAGTGTGCGCCTGATGCACGCCAAGGAGCCGGGCCAGCGATTCCGGGAGGACTTCGACAAATATCCCAATCTCGTCACCAGCGATTTGTTCGAGCGGATTCTCTGTCCGCGCATCCACACCAAGGCAGTCATCATGGACGGGCGGCAGGCTTTCATCGGGTCCGCCAACCTGACCGGCGCGGGTCTCGGGGCGAAAGGCGCGCACAAGAGGAACTTCGAGGCGGGATTCCTGACCTCGGATGCCGCTCACCTGCGAGAAATCATGGACTGGATCGACCAGCTCTATTTGGGCGAATTCTGCCTCAAGTGTCAGCGGCGCTCGGTTTGCCCGGATCCGATTGCGTGAAGCGGTCAAGAGCACAAGTGACCATCCGCAAAAACACTTAGCATCGGGTCGGCATTCCCACAGGCAGGCGCTGACCCCTCGTGGCCGGAGTACTCGATGGAGCTAGAGCGATTATGCCCCGGTGGTTCAGCTTGAATTAGCGCAGCTAAAAAAAAGATTTTGATATACTCTTCCCTAGAGAGCCTTCCTGCCACTCCTTGTTTGGACTGGCAGGAAGGCATGGCGGACGGATCCGCATGTGCGAATCAGTCCGACATAAGGATTAGGCGGCCTTGGCTTTTTCGGACTGGACTGGCGCAGCCGTAGCGTTGGTGCCCGCTGGGATCGTCACCCGCATCGGCATGATGACGCAGAAGCGGCCAGTGGGGTGGCGGCAGATGCCGGGACTCAGCTCGTCGCTCAGACAGAGCGTGCTGCCAATTTCCAGAGCATCGGCCAAGTAGCGCGCACTGAACGCGATCACCGGCGGGCTGCCGTGGATTTCGACGGGCACTTGCATGGTGGCGGAGTGGCCGTTGGCATCGCGGTGGGTCAGGGTGAGTTGGCCGCGCTTGTGCCAGTCGAGCCGCACCGAACACAGGTCATTTCCGAGTGAACGCAACCAAGCGATGACGCCCGGTTTGCGGTCGTGGGGTATAACTGCCATTTGGTTCGTGTAAGCCGGAATGACCTGTTTGTAATTCGGGTAATTGCCGATGAGCGGCTTTGACACCAATTGGTGCCGTCCGCACTTGATGGCAACCCGGCGATTTTCCTCATCCTTGTGGTCGATCCAAGTGATCGTCGCTAAGTCAGCGGTGAAGTCTGGGTGGCCGAGGATGTGGCAAGCAGCAGAGGGCAGGACGAACGAC